>CAYXMC010000001.1:0-7996 GCA_964466095.1 uncultured Methylophilaceae bacterium
ATGTAGAAATGGATTTCAAGTTCTTTCTAAGAGGGAAGATGCAATTGGTGGACGAAGAGAAATGAAATTCCAATGTAACAAGTAAATGCATGATATTTAATGGGTAACAATGCAACGTCAAAAAATCGGTCGTAATGATCCATGTCACTGCGGCAGTGGCAAAAAATTCAAGCAATGTTGCATGGGTTTATCTAACAAGACTATCCCAACATTAGTCTTGCCTCAGACATTAAGTGCTGCATGGAGATATTATGAATTGGCTGAGTTTTCAAGATCAGAGCAATTGTGTCATCAAGTTCTGAATCATATTCCGGGACAGGCAGATGCCTTACATTTACTAGGCGTATTAGCTTTGCAAGATGGCAACATAGAGCTTGCGATAGATTATCTGCGTAAAGCAAATCAGCGCCAAAAATCTGGTAATCCACAGTTTTTGAGCAATCTGGGTCTGGCCTACCATGAACGAGGTCAATTAGAACTTGCTGAAGATTGTTATAAAAAATCTATACAACTAGATGCGCTATACCTGAACGCTTACTATAACTTGCACGCAATTTATCTTGATAAAAAACAATATGATCTTGCGAGTGATTGCTTGGAAAGGATATTACGGATTAGTCCAGAAGATATTGATGCAAAGTTTAATCATGCGTTGATTGCTGATTATCAAGGTAAAGATTCAGCTAAGGAATATTTCAAAGCATTACCCTCATCACTAAAGCTTTATCAAGCCAGACTCGATGCTTGGCGGTATATTAACTCATCTGCTGATGTAAAAATTCCTTTGCTGGGTAGTAATCTGGGCACATTTAAGCTAGCAGAGTCATTAACTAATCCAGAAGGTTTGGTCTTGGAGTTTGGGGTGAGGCACGGGAATACAATTCGCCAGATAGCCAGGTTATTCAAGCAAACTGTGCATGGATTTGACAGTTTTGAAGGTTTGCCAGAAGTCTGGCATCACGAAGCTAAAGGAAGCTATACAACAAAAGGTGTTATACCTGAAGTTCCAGCTAATGTTACTTTGCATGCGGGCTGGTTTGACAGGAGCTTACCTAAATTTTTGCAGGAACATCACGAACCAGTTCGCTTTTTGAATATTGACTGTGATATCTATAGTTCGACGCAAACAGTACTAAATCTGCTGCATGACAGGATTGTTGTCGGATCAGTGATTGTATTTGATGAGTACATAGGTAATGAGCACTGGCGCGAAGATGAATACAAGGCTTTCCAGGAGGCTGTCACCCAATATGGATGGTCATATGAATACATCTGTTTCAGTATGTTTACCAAACAAGTAGGCGTAAAAATTACTAAGGTTTAGCAAAAAAGCGGTGAAATTTCACCGCTTTTTTTATTACAACTAGTGTCAGTCCTCTATTCCTAATTCCTGAATTTTTCTGGTTAAGGTATTGCGACCCATGCCTAATTGGGTGGCGGCTTCTATCCTTCTGCCGCCAGTATGCTGCAATGCTTTGCTGATCAAAATCTTCTCAAATTCACGAGTTCGATTATCCAGCAGATTTTGCTCACCACGATTTAACGCATCCATTACCTCTGCAGCCAAGGCTTCTTGCCATGATGCTGCGCTTAGTGGTTTTGCAGTATCTTCTTTCAGTTCAGGAGGCAGGTCGGCGATGTCAATATTTTGACCAGGGGCCATGACAGTAAGCCAGTGGCAGACATTTTCAAGCTGGCGGACATTGCCACTCCAGCTCATGGTGGCAAGATATTTCAAAGCTGCTGCAGATGGCTGTTTGGTTTCAACGCCAAGCTCCTGTGCGCTTTGTTGCAAGAAGTGTTTTGCCAACAAAGGAATATCCTCACGACGTTCGCGTAAAGGTGGCAAGCGCAGACGGATGACATTAAGGCGATGGAACAAATCTTCCCGGAACAAACCTAGCTTGACGCGTTCTTCCAAGTCTTGGTGGGTAGCTGCAATAATACGTACATTCACTTTGACCGGCTGATGACCGCCAACTCGATAAAACTGTCCATCGCACAATACTCGTAAGAGCCGGGTTTGCAGGTCTGATGGCATATCCCCGATTTCGTCTAGAAACAGTGTGCCACCATCTGCTTGTTCGAAGCGTCCCCGGCGTGCGGCTTGGGCTCCTGTAAATGCACCACGTTCGTGGCCGAACAGTTCAGATTCGAGCAAGTCTTTGGGGATTGCCGCTGTATTAATGGCAATAAATGGTTTTTCTGCGCGTGGGCTGTGTCTATGCAAGGCGCTAGCTACAAGTTCCTTGCCGGTGCCAGATTCTCCATTAATCAATACCGTTGCATGTGAGCGACTTAAGCGGCCGATAGCACGAAAGACTTCCTGCATTGCTGGAGCTTGACCAATAATCTCCGGAGTTTCTTCTTGTGAGATGGCTTCAGTGGCTTGACGCATGCTTTCTTCAACTGCACGACGGATAATTTCAATCGCTTGGTCTACATCGAAGGGCTTTGCCAAATACTCAAACGCACCGCCCTGAAATGCAGCAACAGCACTTTCCAGATCAGAATAAGCAGTCATGATGATGACTGGTGTTTCAGGCAGGCGTTTTTTTATCTCTTGCAAAAAATCGAGGCCAGAACCATTCGGCATCCGTATGTCACTGACTACTACTTGTGGCTCTTCACGTTCAAGTGCATTCAGCGCTTCAGGTACAGATGAAAATGTCTTGAATTCCATGTCAGTGCGAGCAAGGGCTTTTTCAAATACCCAGCGAATTGATTTATCGTCGTCGATGATCCAGATAGGTTTCATAGTGGCCTGTGTTTCGGGTAATTAATAAATAACAGTTATTGTTTCGGAAGAATAGTCTTGATCGCGCTGCTTTCTATTGGCAGCAAAATGGTGAAGCAGGTGCGGCCTGGCTGGCTTTCGCATTCAATCATGCCGTGATGCTGAGTAATGAAAGTCTGTGCAAGCGTTAATCCCAAGCCAGACCCTCCTTCACGGCCAGATACCAGAGGATAAAAAATACGGTCCCTGATTTCTGCTGGAATTCCGGGTCCGTTATCAATAATTTGTAGTTTGATAGCAACACGATAAAGTTTCTTTGCCAGAGTTACCTGACGTTCTGCTCTGGTGCGCAAGATAATCTGGCTGTGATGTGAGGTTTCACTACTGCGGGCATGCATAGCCTGAACAGCGTTTCTTGCGATGTTTAACACTGCCTGTATAAGCTTTTCTCTATCACCAATCAGCTCTGGCAAGCTGGTGTCGTAATCTCGCTTAACAATAATGTCCTTGGGGGATTCTGCAAGCAATAGGCTACGCACTCGCTCCAGCACTTCATGGATGTTAGTCGGTTCGTATTTTGGAATCCGGTGCGGTACTAGCAATCTGTCCATCAGGGATTGCAGTCTGTCAGCTTCTTTGATGATGACTTGCGTGTATTCACGTAAATTTACTTGTGGCAGTTCATGTTCCAGTAATTGTGCTGCCCCGCGGAGTCCGCCTAGAGGATTTCGTATCTCGTGTGCTAAATTACGTAACAGTTCTGCATTGGCTTGTTGCTGAATTAGCATGCGCTCTTCGCGTGCGATGCGCAGTTGCTGATCCATTTGCTGAAATTCAAGTACAAGGCAAGCTGGCGATAAATCTACTGGTGTTACAGTGCAAGTGACTGCCAATGAGTTTTGGCGCATGGTTGAAATCAAAAACTCATGCTCGCGGAATGGGCTATGTGTAGTAATCGCATTTTCAACAGCGGCATGCAAAATGTCACAGCCCGGGAAGACCTGAGAAATGCTTTGCCCGGTAATCTGTTTTGCGCTGATGGCAAACAAAATTTCCGTACTTGGATTGGCATAAACGACCTTATGTTTCTTATCTAGCAGAATGACTGCTGTCGCAAGGTGCTCAAGTCCGGCGAATGATGTGGGAATGGTCTGCGGCGTCATGATGGACTGATAAGCAAAAGGCAGGCCAGCACTTTGCCTGCTACCTTAGATTGGCAAGCTCTTTTTGCAGCAATTCTATATTGCTTTGGTGAGTGTCAACATCGCTCTGTAATATGCGACTTTTTTCTTGGGCCTTGTTTAATTCTGCAGGGTTCTTTTGAGTAGAATTTTTTAATGATTCAAAAGTTTGCTCATGTTCAGAGTGGGCCTTTTTAGCCTCCCCCAGAGCTTTTTGTTCGGTTTCGAGTTCAGATAGAAGGATTTGCCTGCGTTTGTCATCACGCCTGTTCTGAGTGCTTTTATCTACTCGTGGAAAGTCGGCAGGAGTTGCCATTTTTGTGCGCAGAGGTTTGGGGGTGTTGTCCAAATTTCTATGAGAACTTGGTTCGCCAAGGTCAAGTCGAGTCGCACCTCTGCTTGGCATGTTTGAATATGTGACATGGCCATTGGCATCAATATTCTTATAAATCTCGGCTTGGGCATTGCCAGCTAAATACAAGCCGCCAAGAAGCCCGGCGGTAATCAGGTGAATGTTCATACCAGCAATAATGAATAGAGAGTTTAAATACTTTATCAGACATCATTCTGCACGAATATATGCAGAGAATAGCAAAATAAAAAAGGCGGGTTTCCCCGCCTTTTTCACAAGCTGATTATTGTTTAGCAGCTATAGTAGAGGCCGAACTCAATTGGGTGTGGAGTCATGCGCAGTTTGGTCACTTCTTCCATCTTTAGGTCGATGTAAGAATCAATCCAGTCTTCACTGAATACGCCACCGCGAGTCAGGAACTCGCGATCCTTGTCCAGATACTCCAGTGCTTGTTCCAGAGAAGAGCAAACGGTTGGAACTTGTGCATCTTCCTCTGGTGGCAGATGGTACAAGTCTTTGGTTGCTGGCTCGCCTGGGTGAATCTTGTTCTGAACACCATCCAGACCAGCCATCATCAGGGCGCTGAATGCCAGATATGGGTTTGCAGTTGGATCCGGGAAGCGAGCTTCGATACGACGAGCCTTGTCGGATGCAACAAATGGAATACGGATGGAAGCAGAGCGGTTCTTTGCGGAATAAGCCAGCTTCACTGGAGCTTCAAAGCCTGGCACCAGACGCTTGTAAGAGTTGGTGCTTGGATTGGTGATAGCATTCAGTGCGCGAGCGTGCTTGATGATCCCGCCGATGTAGTAGAGGGCGAATTCGGACAGACCTGCATAGCCGTTACCTGCAAACAGGTTCTTGCCATCTTTCCAGATGGACTGGTGTACGTGCATACCAGAACCATTGTCACCAACCATAGGCTTAGGCATAAAAGTAGCCGTCTTGCCGTATGCGTGAGCAGTGTTCAATACAACGTATTTCAGAATTTGGGTCCAGTCAGCGCGAGTGGTCAAGGTACTGAACTTTGTACCGATTTCACATTGGCCTGCAGTAGCAACTTCGTGATGGTGAACTTCAACAGGGACGCCCATTTCTTCCAGTGCAATACACATGGCAGAACGGATGTCTTGGAATGAATCAACTGGTGCAACTGGGAAGTAGCCACCCTTTACGCCAGGGCGGTGACCAGTGTTGCCGCCTTCAAAGGAGTGAGCTGATGCCCATGCGCCTTCTTCAGAGTGAATCTTTACAGAGCAGCCGTCCATGCCGGCATTCCAGTTAATGCTGTCGAAAATGAAGAACTCTGGCTCTGGACCAAAGTAAGCGGTATCGCCGATGCCGCTAGACTTCAAGTAAGCTTCAGCGCGTTTGGCAATGGAGCGTGGGCAGCGGTCGTAACCTTTGCCATCGGTAGGATCTACAACATCACAGCTCAGGATGAGGGTTGGTTCATCCATGAAAGGATCGATGTTAGCGGTGGCAGGATCTGGCATCAGCAGCATGTCGGATGCTTGAATACCCTTCCATCCAGCAATTGAAGAACCGTCGAAAGCGTGGCCTTCGGTAAACTTCTCTTCATTAAATGCTGAAACTGGTACTGAAACGTGTTGTTCTTTACCTTTGGTGTCGGTGAAACGGAAATCAACAAACTTGATATCGTTTTCTTTCACCATTTTCATTACGTCGGCGACCGCCATTTGATTCTCCTAGGTCTACTTAATAAAAATTGTTTGGATAGAAATCCCTGGAATGTGCCAACCCAGAGCTTTCTCTAAGTTCCATGACATGTGAATTTAGCATGAAACGTGCCATCTATTTTCAGGGAATTCTTATTTTTACACAGAAACTTACAAACATAAATGCCTTTTGTACGCACAAAAACAATGCGCTCTGCAAATATATTGCACATTATTGGTGCATTTCTGATTGCGGCTGAATGAAGATATACTTTGAGCATAAGTAGCAAGGAGTTAACCATGGAAACCCTCAATAAAATTCTGCAACAAGCGAAACAGCGCGCTATTGAAAACAATTTGCCTTATGCAGGGGCACTTACCCCACAAGAGGCACATTACATTTTAGAGCATGCTCCACAAGCCAAACTCGTCGATGTCCGTAGCAAAGCGGAGTTGGAGTTGGTCGGTCGTATACCGCAAGCCACGCATATCGAATGGTCTTTCTACCCAGGATGGTCTGCAAACCCGGATTTTGCTGCTCATCTGGACATGCAGGTGGATAAGGAGTTATTGGTTATGTTTATTTGCCGCACGGGTGGGCGCTCGCACAACGCCGCTGTGCTGGCAAATCAGTTGGGGTTTACTGAAGCCTACAATGTGCTTGAAGGTTTTGAAGGTGAGTCGCTTCCAGATAGCAAGCAAAGAGGCAAAATCAACGGCTGGAAAGTAGCTGGACTGCCGTGGACGAATGCCTGAGAAAATCTAGAACAGACGATTAAGAAGATGAAGCAGTATTTTGCAGTGATTGGGAATCCAATCGCACACAGCAAATCGCCACTGATACATCAAGCTTTCGCGCTACAGCTGGGTATTGATCTGAGTTATGAGCGTGTACTTGCTCCGCTCGATGGTTTTTCTGCAACAGTACATGGATTGATAGCTAACGGATTCAGCGGTGCCAACGTTACGGTGCCATTCAAGCTGGAAGCATTTGCCCTCTCCAATCATGTAACTGAGCGAGCGCTAGATGCTGCTGCTGTTAATACTCTGGTGTTCGGACAAGATGGCGTGCTCGGAGATAATACCGATGGGGCTGGTTTGGTAACTGATATACAAAAAAATCTTGGTGTGCCGCTGAGAGGGAAACGGGTGCTCTTGATAGGTGCAGGCGGTGCGTCTGAGGGCGTTCTGCACCCGATACTGGAGCAGCAGCCTGCCATGCTCATCATTACCAATCGCACTTTGGACAAAGCCATGAGCATGGTAAAAAAAGTCGAGGAAAAAGGTGAGTTCAGGCTGGTATCAGTGAATGCCTTTGCTTTTGATGATCTACAAGGTCAAGCCTTCGACGTGGTCATTAATGCAACATCTGTAGGCTTGACCGATACGATACTGCCATTGCCGCCAGATATCTTTGCCAGCGGTGCTTTGGCTTATGACATGATGTACGGTAAAGAAACCTCGTTCATGAGTTTTGCCCGCATTCACGGCGCCGCGCATATTGCAGATGGCTTGGGCATGTTGATAGAGCAGGCTGCCGAGGCCTTTTATGTCTGGCATCATGTGCGCCCCAGTACTGATCTGGTTATTCAGCAATTCAGATCATGACTTTCAGGCAGTGGCTGGTACGCAGCCTAATCGCATTTCTCATTTTTGTAGTTGCTTACCAGTTATGGATATTCATGCACATTTGCTGGTGGGTGAACCATAATCCTTCTAGTAGTGCCTTCATGGAAGACCGCCTGCATGTACTGCAGGAAACTCGGCCGGATGCAGAATTGCGCCATCAGTGGGTGGATTACAAAAAGATCTCAATGAATCTGAAAAGGGCAGTAATTGCCGCAGAAGATGCCAAATTCACCGATCATGAAGGTTTTGACTGGGAAGGCATGCAGAAGGCTTACGAGAAGAACCTCAAGAAAGGCAGAATCGTCGCAGGTGGATCAACCATCAGTCAGCAATTAGCCAAGAATCTGTTTCTCTCCACCAAGCGTACGCCATGGCGCAAGCTGGAAGAAGCGGCGATTACCCTGATGCTGGAAGAAAT
>CAYXMC010000001.1:8006-16073 GCA_964466095.1 uncultured Methylophilaceae bacterium
AAATGATGAGTAAACGCCGTATTTTCGAGATATACCTGAATGTCATCGAGTGGGGTAATGGGGTGTTTGGCGCAGAAGCTGCAGCTCGACATTACTATAAAACTGGTGCACAGTTTTTATCGGCTGGGCAAGCTGCCAAATTGGCTGCCATGATCCCGAACCCACGTTATTACGATACTCACCAGAATGCCCGTGGTTTGCAACGCAAAACCGGGATCGTGCTGGCTAGAATGCCCTATGCTGAAGTACCCTGACTTTCACTTTTCATTTCGTTATTCCTCTAAATTTTCCGGTTATTCAACCGATAGTAAAGATGACAGATTACTGTTTTTCTAGTGCCAATCTGAATTAACTTGAATACTGAGGAAGCCATGAACGTCATCGATAATTTTTTTCAATCCGTGCAAAACCTGCCCATGATGCCCAAGGTGGTGCAGGATGTCATGCAGATGCTGGATCAGGAGGATGTGGATCTGAAAGCAATCGAAAAGACGATTGCACATGATCAGGTGATTGCAGCCAAGGTTTTGCGTCTGGCCAATTCATCGTATTACGGATTAAGCCGCAAAATTGGCAAGCTGGAAGATGCGATTTCGCTGATTGGTCTGGATAATCTGCGCATGATCGTGATTGCTTGTGGTGTTACAGGCAGTTTCACGCTGGTGACTGGCTTGGATATGAACCGTTTCTGGCGTCACAGCCTGCTGACTGCTAGTGTTGCTAGACAGCTTTGCAAGGAACAGAAACGCTCATCAGATACTGCCTATGTAGCGGCATTAATGCATAGCATTGGTCAGTTACCTATACATCTGGTGTTTCCTGCAGCAGGTGCGGAAATCGAAGAGATGTGTCAGGGTTTGAGTGTGATTGAGCGCAAGGCAGTTGAAAACGCAACGTTAGGTTTGGATCATTGCCAAGTAGGGGAAGAGTTGGCAAGGCGCTGGAATTTCCCTGATGATATCCAGCGCGTGATTCGTTATTACGCCAACCCTCTGGATCAGAACGCCTGTGAGCTGGCACCGCTGGTATATTTGGCCGCCCATATTGCGTTTGGCCTTGAGCGCGGTGATAGCTCCGAAGCAATTGTTGCCGCGATTGATCCAGATGTGGCGCAGGTGATGAAAATAGACGTAGAAGTCTGGGCGGAAAAGGTTGCCAATTATGGCCCTCTGCTCGCAGAAGCAGAGAGCTTTTTGTAAATAGCCAGTTATTCCAGATAGTGATTCGGTCTATCTGGAGTCTGCTTTAAAGGTAAGTCTTCAGGTATTTGCCTGTGTAGCTTTGCGGAATCGCAGCTACTGCTTCCGGTGTGCCGGTAGCGATTACAGTACCGCCGCCATCCCCCCCTTCTGGGCCCATGTCCACCAGCCAGTCGGCAGTTTTAATGACGTCCAGATTGTGCTCGATGATGACTATCGTGTTGCCGGCATCGCGCAGTCTGTGGATGACATCCAGCAGCAATTGGATATCGGCAAAATGCAAACCGGTGGTCGGTTCATCCAAAATGTAAAGGGTGCGCCCGGTGTCGCGTTTTGAGAGTTCCAGCGCCAGTTTTACCCGTTGTGCCTCCCCGCCAGAGAGCGTGGTTGCTGATTGACCAAGTGTGATATAACCCAAACCTACATCCAGCAAAGTCTGCAGTTTACGGGCGACAACAGGCACAGCATCAAAAAATTCACGCGCCTGCTCAACCGTCATTTCCAGCACCTCGCGGATATTCTTGCCCTTGTAGTGTATCTCCAGCGTTTCCCGGTTGTAACGATGGCCTTTGCAGACATCGCAAGGTACATATACATCCGGCAGGAAGTGCATTTCCACACGAATTACACCATCGCCCTGACAAGCCTCGCAACGGCCACCTTTGACGTTGAAGGAATAGCGTCCCGGGCCATAGCCGCGCGCACGACTTTCAGGTACGCCAGCAAACAGATCGCGAATCGGCGTGAAGAGTCCGGTATAAGTGGCCGGATTGGAGCGGGGGGTGCGACCAATAGGGCTTTGATCGACATCCACAACCTTGTCGAAAAACTCCATGCCGGTAATTTCCTCAAAGGCGGCTGGCTCGGTCGAGCTACCATAAAGATGCTGGGCGATTACTCGGTACAGGGTGTCGTTGATCAGAGTGGATTTGCCGGAACCGGAAACGCCAGTGACGCAAGTAAGCAGACCGACCGGGATTTCCAGTGTCACGTCTTTCAGGTTGTTGCCAGTAGCGTGTGTCAGCTTTAGCCAGCGTTTAGGGTCAGGAGCGTTACGCTTTCTAGGCACTTCTATTTTCTTTTTTCCGCTCAGGTATTTACCTGTCAGTGAGTGCTCATTTTTCTGGATTTCATCTGGAGTGCCTGAGGCGACAATCTGCCCCCCATGTTCGCCAGCGCCAGGGCCGATATCCACTACATAATCGGCTGTCATGATTGCATCCTGATCATGCTCAACCACAATCACGCTGTTACCGATATCACGCAGGCGTTTCAAGGTGTCCAGTAGCCTATCGTTGTCGCGTTGGTGCAGGCCGATTGAAGGTTCATCCAGTACATACATGACACCGGTCAAGCCAGAGCCGATCTGTGATGCAAGGCGGATACGCTGTGCCTCACCTCCTGATAAGGTTTCAGCAGAGCGTGAAAGCGAAAGATATTCGAGACCGACATTGGTCAGAAATTTCAGCCGGCTACTGATCTCCTTGACTATCTTGTCGGCGATTGCAAGTTTTTGACCTGTCAGTGTTAGCGTATCAAAGAATGTGAGTGCCTGCTTTAATGGCACTTCGCAGACTTCATGGATATTTTTATCACCAACCTTCACATGGCGAGCTTCCCGGCGCAAGCGCGTTCCGCTGCAATCAGGGCAAGCCTGCGCATTCAGATACTTCGCCAGTTCCTCGCGCACCGTAGTGGAATCAGTTTCGTGATATCGACGGTGCAGGTTGTTGATGATGCCTTCAAAAGTGTGGCTCTTCTGAAAGAAAGAACCACGCTCATTCAGGTATTTGAAGGCAATGGTTTCCTTGCCGCTACCGTTGAGCAATATCTGTTGCACATGTGGTTGCAGGTTTTCAAACGGGGTATCAAGGTCAAACCCATAGTGGCCTGCCAGGCTGGATAACATCTGGAAATAAAACTGATTGCGTTTATCCCAGCCCTTGATTGCACCGGCGGCCAGTGAGAGGTGAGGAAAGGCGACTACACGTTTGGGGTCGAAAAAGCTGATCTGGCCCAAGCCATCACATTTGGGACAGGCCCCCATCGGGTTGTTGAAGGAGAACAGGCGTGGCTCCAACTCGGCAAGTGAGTAATCGCAAACCGGGCAGGAGAACTTGGCCGAAAATAAGTGTTCCTTGTTGCTATCCATTTCTACGGCGATGGCTTTGCCTTCAGCCAGACGCAGCGCAGTTTCCAGAGATTCGGCAATCCGCTGTTTCATATCGCTACGTACCTTGATGCGGTCTACCACTACGTCAATACTATGCTTGATGGTTTTTGCCAGTTTAGGTACGGCATCCAATTCATAAGTCTCGCCGTTGATACGCACCCGCACGAAGCCTTGTGCCTTCAATTCATCGAAGAGGTCGAGATGCTCGCCTTTACGCTCCCTGACTACGGGTGCCAGTATCATCAGCTTGGTGTCTTCCGGCAGCGCAATCACGCTATCCACCATTTGTGAAACAGTCTGGGCTTCCAGCTTAATGCCGTGATCTGGGCATTCCGGATCGCCTGCACGTGCGTACAAGAGTCGCAGGTAATCGTGTATTTCTGTGACGGTGCCTACTGTCGAACGCGGGTTGTGTGAAGTGGATTTCTGTTCAATCGAGATTGCGGGCGACAGGCCTTCAATCAGGTCCACATCAGGTTTGTCCATGCGGGCCAGAAACTGGCGGGCATAGGCAGAGAGAGATTCCACATAGCGGCGCTGGCCTTCAGCATAGAGGGTATCAAAAGCCAGTGAAGACTTGCCAGAACCGGAGAGTCCGGTAATCACGATCATCTTGTTGCGTGGCAAATCCAGTGAAACGTTTTTCAGGTTGTGCGTGCGGGCACCGCGTATGCGAATAAAATCCATTGTGAATTTAACAGTCCATTTGAGTGAGTGTCAGGTTGCAACTGCTCAAATTTAGGGGGCAATTCGACAGGGCAACCTGTTAATATACGCAAATTTTTGCAACAAGTTCAACCTATTTCATGCATCAAGAACATATGTCCCCTGTTGAAGTGCGCGCCAGTGCCAGTTTGGCCTCGATTTACGGCTTGCGCATGCTAGGCATGTTTTTAATCCTGCCCATATTCTCCATTTATGCGGCTACGTTGCCCGGCAACCCCAGCCACCTGATGATAGGCTTGGCGTTGGGAGCTTACGGTCTGACGCAGGCGATTTTTCAGCTACCCTTTGGCATGGCTTCTGATAAATATGGCCGTAAGCGAGTCATCTATTTTGGCCTTGCTATATTTGCGGTTGGTAACGTGATTGCAGCCATGGCTAACAGTATCGAAATGGTGATTCTCGGGCGTGCCATTCAAGGCGCAGGTGCAGTATCCGCGGCAGTCACTGCACTGGTGGCAGACTTGACGCGGGAAGAGCATCGCACCAAGGCCATGGCCATGATAGGCGGCACTATCGGTATTACATTTGCCATGTCACTGATATTGGGCCCGGCGCTTAACCAGTGGATAGGCGTACCTGGTATTTTTGCCTTGACTGCAGTGCTGACAGTGCTGGCCATGCTAGTTGTGCATTACGTGGTGCCAGATCCAGTACACAGCCGTTTTCACTCTGATGCTCAGGCAACCATGACCAAACTCAAGGATGTGCTCGCTGATAAACAGCTGTTGCGCCTGAATTACGGGATTTTTGCGTTGCATGCCGCGCAGATGGCGATGTTCGTGGTGGTGCCATTTGCCATCAAGGAAACCAGCGGCATGAGCGAAAACGACCATTGGCAGATTTATCTGCCAGTTCTGGTGACTTCATTTGTGCTGATGGTGCCGGCAATCATCTATGGTGAAAAGCGCGCCAAATTGAAGCAGGTGTTCGTTTCGGCAATCGCCATTATGCTGGTGGCACAGCTATTATTTGCCTTTTCGCTGCATTTTTTCTGGGGCATCGTTGCCTCGCTAGGCGCATATTTCATTGCTTTTAATGTGCTTGAAGCATCGCTGCCGTCGATCATTACCAAGCTGGCGCCGGCAGCTTCAAAAGGAACCGCAATCGGTGTGTATAATACTTCGCAATCATTAGGGGTGTTTGCCGGTGGTGCGTTGGGAGGCTATCTTGCGCATTATCATGGATACCCTTCTGTTTTCGTGTTTTGCAGTGTGCTCATGGCCTTGTGGTTGTTGATGGCTGGCAGCATGAAAGCGCCACCCGCGGTCAAGAGCAAGATGTATCATCTGGAAGAAATGAGTGCTTCCCGTGCCAAAAAACTCTCTGCGCAACTGGCAAAGTTGGCAGGCGTGCGTGAATCGGTGGTGTTGCCCGAAGAGGGCATGGTCATACTCAAGGTGGATATGCAGCAAGGTTGGCAGGAAGACGAAGTGCTTCGATTAATAGGGGAATAATATGGCATCAGTAAACAAAGTGATTCTGGTAGGAAATTTGGGTCGCGACCCGGAAGTCAGGTTCATGCCGAACGGCGAGGCAGTATGTAACTTCAGTATCGCTACAACAGATAGCTGGAAGGACAAGAACGGCCAGAAGCAGGAGCGCACTGAATGGCACAATATTGTCATGTATCGCAAGCTGGCAGAGATTGCCGGCGAGTACCTGAAAAAAGGTCGCTCAGTTTATGTAGAGGGTCGCTTGCAAACCCGCAAATGGCAGACCAAGGAAGGTCAGGATCGTTACACTACTGAAATCATCGCTGACCAGATGCAGATGCTGGGTGGTCGTAGCGATGGCGGCAATACTTACGAAGTCATGGATGATCCGGGTTACGACGAGGCGCCTCGCCAATCAGCACCTAGCCCAGCCGCAGCGCGACCAGCGCCGGCAGCCAAGCCGGCTGGTGGTTCCAACTTTGATGATTTTGATGACGACATTCCGTTCTAGGATGCTATTTGCTTGGCAAAAAACCGGCAGCTGCCGGTTTTTTTGTCATAAGCACTTGATATTTAGCTGCAAATCGCCATGTTTAAGTGGGTCTGTTCAGTTATAATTTCATTTTTTAGGAGACGTTAAATGCCTATTTATGATTACCAGTGCACAAGCTGTGGCTTCAAAAAAGAAGTCATGCGCAAGATCAGTGAGCCTAGTGTCACTGTGTGCCCTGAATGCAATAAAGAAACTTTTGCCAAACAGGTATCTGCGCCCAGCTTTCAGTTGAGCGGTACCGGCTGGTATGCCACTGATTTCAAGGGGGGCAGCAGCAAGCCTGAAAAAAAGACTGAAGAGGCGGCCCCTGCCAGTTGCGGCACCGGTTGCGCCTGCCATTAAATTCAACTCCGTTCAGGTGATATGAAAAGATATTTCATTACTGGTTTGCTGGTGCTGGTGCCGTTGTTCATTACGGTGTGGGTGCTAACCACGCTGATTGGCCTGATGGACCAAAGCCTGTTGCTATTGCCAGTAGAGTGGCGGCCAGAAGCGCGTTTCGGTCGGGCAATTCCGGGTATCGGTGCGGTGCTTACCCTGCTGATCATTTTTGTTACCGGCCTGATCGCCACCAATTTCTTCGGCAGGCAGTTGCTGGTGTTGTGGGAAGGTCTGCTGGCCCGAGTGCCAGTGGTCAAATCAATTTATTCAAGCGTCAAGCAGGTGTCGGATACTCTGTTCTCGGATTCCGGAAATGCTTTTCGCAAGGCCTTGCTGGTGCAGTTTCCGCGTGAGGGCAGCTGGACGATTGCCTTCCAGACCGGCACTCCGGGCGGCGATGTTGCCAACCACCTGCATGGCGAATACGTCAGTGTTTATGTGCCAACCACCCCTAACCCGACAGGCGGTTATTTCCTCATGATGCCCAAGGCGGATGTGATCGAGCTCGACATGAGCGTAGACGAGGCACTGAAATACATCATTTCCATGGGTGTGGTATCCCCAGCCCATAAAATCAAGCTCAATACTTAATCATTCCTCTAACTTTAAATATTCAAGAAATCTGCATATGCGTACTCATTACTGCGGTCATCTGAACCGTGAACACATCGGCCAAACTGTCACCCTCTGTGGTTGGGCGCATCGCCGCCGCGACCATGGTGGCGTTATTTTCATCGACCTGCGTGACCGCGAAGGCATGGCACAGATCGTGATTGACCCAGACACCCCGGAAGCATTTGCGCTGGCCGAAACCGTACGTAATGAATTTGTACTCAAAGTGGTCTGTAAAGTACGCGCCCGTCCTGAAGGTACAGTGAACCCGAATATCCCGACTGGCGAAGTTGAAATGCTGGCGACCGAGATCGAGATTCTCAACCCATCGCTGACTCCGCCGTTTATGCTGGACGACGACAACCTCAGCGAAATGGTGCGTCTGGAACACCGTTATATTGACCTGCGCCGCCCAGCCATGCAGAAGAATCTGATGTTGCGCTACCGTGTCGCCAAGACGCTGCGTGATTATCTCGACACCAACGGTTTTATCGAAGTCGAGACCCCTATGCTGACACGCTCCACTCCTGAGGGTGCGCGTGACTATTTGGTGCCTAGCCGTGTGCACCATGGCCAGTTCTTTGCACTGCCGCAGTCTCCGCAGCTGTTCAAGCAACTCTTGATGGTTTCCGGCTTTGACCGTTATTTCCAGATTACCAAGTGCTTCCGCGATGAAGACTTGCGTGCAGACCGCCAGCCTGAATTTACCCAAGTCGATATCGAGACATCCTTCCTCGGCGAAGAAGAAATCATGAACATCGTCGAAGAAATGATTCGTCAGATGATGAAGCAGGTGCAGGGCGTTGAACTGCCTGCCAAATTCCCACGCATGCCATTCAGTGAAGCCATGAACAAGTACGGCTCCGATAAGCCGGATATGCGCGTGACGCTGGAAATCACAGAGCTGACTGATGTGATGAAAGATGTTGATTTCAAGGTGTTTGCTGGCGCCGCTAACATGGCTGGTGGTCGTGTTGCTGACATGCGCGT
>CAYXMC010000001.1:16083-28027 GCA_964466095.1 uncultured Methylophilaceae bacterium
GATGCCTACACAGAATTCGTTAAGATCTACGGTGCCAAGGGTCTGGCGTACATCAAGATTAACGACACTAGCAAGCTAAACGAAGAAGGCCTGCAATCGCCTATCGTCAAGAACATCCACGTCAATGCGCTGCAAGCCATAATCGAGCGCACTGGCGCACAGAATGGCGATATCGTGTTCTTCGGCGCTGATAAGGCCAAGGTGGTCAACGAAGCTTTGGGAGCTTTACGTACCAAGGTTGGCCACGAAAAAGGCCATGTTGATGGCCGTGCCTGGGCGCCACTGTGGGTGGTCGATTTCCCGATGTTTGAACATGACGAAGAAGCTGACCGCTGGGTCGCCTTGCATCACCCGTTCACTTCACCCAAGGAAGGCCATGAAGACCTGCTGGTATCCAACCCCGGAGCTGCCCTTTCCAAGGCTTATGACATGGTGCTGAATGGCTGGGAAGTGGGCGGTGGCTCTGTGCGTATCCATAAGCAGGATGTTCAGTCCAAGGTATTCGACGCATTGAAGATTTCCAAGGAAGAAGCGCAAGAGAAGTTCGGCTTCCTGTTGGATGCGCTGCAATACGGTGCGCCCCCACATGGTGGCCTAGCTTTTGGTCTGGATCGTCTGGTCACGTTGATGGCCGGTGCTGAATCCATCCGCGATGTGATTGCCTTCCCCAAGACACAGCGAGCGCAATGCCTGATGACCAATGCGCCGAACGAAGTTGATGAGAAGCAGCTGCGCGAGCTGCATATTCGTGTTCGTCAGCAGAACGTCGCTGGGTGACGGTTAAAATGAACTCGCTTACGCTGTCTGTGAGCTTGTTATGTGTCATTTTTGCATCAATAGCTTTTCTGCTGGTTGAAAGACAGATTTGATGTCGATAAAGCACCGCATTCGCACCATTCCTGATTACCCCAAGCCGGGCATATTGTTCCGCGATATCACGACCTTGTTGCAAGATGCCGAGGGCTTGCGCCTGACCATTGATGGTTTGCTGGAAAAGCTTGCTGACCATGCAGTGGATAAGGTTGTCGGTATTGATGCACGTGGCTTTATCATCGGTTCGCCACTCGCTTATCAATTGGGTGTCGGCTTTGTACCAGCCCGTAAGCGTGGCAAGTTGCCGGCCGAGAGCATCGCGCAGGAGTATCTGCTGGAATACGGCTCTGACCATCTGGAGATGCATACAGATGCCATCGTCTCTGGCGAAAAAGTGTTGCTGGTTGATGACCTAGTTGCTACAGGAGGCACAGCATTAGCGGCTGCCAGCCTGATACGGCAGTTGGGCGGTGAACTGGTGAGCTGTGCCTTTGTGATTGATCTTCCTGATTTGGGTGGTAGTGAACGTTTGCGCAAGGCGGGTTACCAAGTGTTATCACTTTGCTCGTTTGAAGGTCATTAATTGCCGAAGACTCCGGTTTCTGTATTAGTAGTTATTTATACCAATGATCTGCAGGTGTTGCTTATAGAGCGGGCTGATAAAGCTGGTTTCTGGCAATCGGTCACCGGCAGCGTGGAATCGCAAGATGCGAGTTTGCGTGATACTGCGATCCGTGAAGTGATGGAAGAAACAGGGCTGGATGCCAATCAATATGAACTCAGCGATTGGCAGGCATCCAATGTGTATAAAATTTATGAGCACTGGCGATATCGTTATGCGCCGGGGGTAACAGAAAACCGGGAGCACCTATTTGGGCTGAAACTACCAGCCCCAGTTGCAGTCAGGCTGGCACCTGATGAGCATGTCAGTTATGAATGGGTGGACTGGCGCGAGGCAGCTAAACGTGTTTTCTCGTGGACCAATGTAGATGCACTTAAAAGGCTGGGTCAGCAGCATGGCTTGATGCTAGAGGATTAGTTAGGAAAAGATATGCAAGCAGTAGCGATTAAATTTGATCGATTTCAAAACGCTCAAGATGAAGAGTGTCAGGAGCGCATCCTTGCTGCCAAGGCCAAACTGGGCAAGCGTCTAGTGATTCTGGGCCACCATTATCAGCAAGAAGGTGTCTACAAGCATGCTGATTACACAGGCGATTCACTGAAGTTGTCGCGTTACGCTGCAGATGTAGATGCGGAATACATTGTGTTCCTTGGTGTGCACTTTATGGCTGAGGTGGCAGATATCCTTTCGCGTCCTGAGCAGATCGCCATCCTGCCTGACCTCTCTGCTGGCTGCTCCATGGCCGATATGGCCAACCTTGCCAAGGTGGAGCGTAGCTACCGCGAGCTGAACAAGGTACTCGATTTCGACAAAGAGATTACCCCGCTTACTTATATCAACTCTGCAGCTGATCTCAAGGCATTCTGTGGTGAGCATGGCGGAATTGTCTGTACCTCGACCAATGCCCCCAAGATACTGGAGTGGAGCTTCAAGCAACGCGAAAAAGTATTGTTCTTCCCTGATCAGAATCTGGGGCGCTGGTCTGGCTACAAGATGGGTATCCCGCTGGAGCAGATGCCGGTGTGGGATCCGGATCAGCCTATGGGTGGCCTGACAGAAGAACAGATCAAGAATGCGAAAATCCTGTTGTGGAAAGGTCATTGCGCCGTTCACCAGATGTTCCGCGAGCAGAATATCACGCGTTTTCGTGCTGAACATCCGGATGGTTTTGTCATCTCTCACCCGGAATCCCCATTCGAGGTGTGCCTGAATTCTGACTATGTTGGCTCTACAGAATATATCCTGAAGACAGTGGGTGATGCACCGGCTGGCACACGCTGGCTGGTGGGGACTGAGCTGAACTTGGTGAATCGTCTGGCCGAGAAAATGAAGCCTGAAGGCAAACATGTGCAATTTATGTCACATGTGATATGTGAGTGCTCAACTATGGCGCGTATTGATCCGCAGCATTTGGCATGGACGTTGGAGAATCTGGCAGAAGGCAATGTGGTCAACCAGATTAGAGTGCCGGCAAACGAGGCGGAGCTTGCCAAGCTGGCACTGGATCGCATGTTAGAGGCTTCCTGACCCAAACTTTCTGATTTTTCTGGGCTTTATGAATCGAACACTAAGAATAGCCACTTACAATATTCATAAAGGCCTGAGCAGCTTTAATGCGCGTTTGGTATTGCATGAACAACGAGAACTGATACGCCGGCTGCATGCCGATATCGTTTTTCTGCAGGAAGTCCGTGGTGAGCACAAACGGCATCGTGAACTGCATGACGGCGGGCAGTATGAGTTTCTTGCTGACAGTATCTGGCATGACTATGCCTACGGCAAAAATGCCGTGCGCACCGATGGGCACCATGGCAATGCCATCCTTTCCAAATTCCCTATCTCGCGCTGGCACAACGAGGATGTTTCCGCCAGCATTCTTGAGCAACGCGGCCTGCTGCACTGTGAAATACTGATTCCCGGTTGGGATCAGCCTCTGCATGGAGTGTGCGTACACCTGGGCTTGTTTGCGCGCTGGCGCAGACAACAATTGGCGGCCCTAGTGACGCGTATCAAGCAGCATGTTCCTGCACATGCCCCCTTGATTATTGCTGGCGATTTCAATGATTGGCGGCAAAAAGTAGGAGACACTTTGGCCATGCAGCTCAACCTCAAAGAGGTGTTCGAGCATGCTGAAGGCCAGCCGGCCCGAAGCTTTCCATCACTGTTGCCCTTGTTCCGGCTTGATCGTATTTATATTCGCGGTTTTCATGTCATGCAAAGTCAGGTGCATAGCGGCCCGCGCTTTGCCAATATTTCCGATCACGCAGCACTGTCTGCCACTATCAGGCGAGATTTCTAGGCATGGGGCGCTACGTTGCTGGTAACCGCGTCACGCTGTTGCGCAACGGTACTGAGTACTTTCCGGAACTGATTGCAGCTATCGATAAGGCAAGGCATGAAGTTTACCTGCAGACTTTTATTTATGAGGTGGATGCAACCGGGCTGAGAGTAGGCGAGGCGCTTAAGGCAGCTGTGCAACGCGGAGTTGGTGTGTATGTTCTGCTGGATGGTTTTGGCAGCAGGACATTGGCGACTGATTATGTGGCTGAACTACAAAGGGCCGGTGTGCAAGTGCTTTTCTATCGGCCGAAAATTTCCCCGTGGACTTTCAAGCGCAACCGCTTGCGCAGGCTACATCGCAAGCTGGTAGTTGTGGACGGCGATCTGGCATTTGTGGGTGGTATTAATATTATTGACGACATGAATGTCCCGGGTGATAACGCCCCGCGTGTAGATTATGCGGTGTGTGTGCAAGGCCCGCTGCTACACCAGATTCATTCTAGCGCCATCAAGCTCTGGCGCAGGATTTCGTGGCTGCATTTGCGGCCTCTTGAGAGCAATCATGTTTATCGCGCTAGTACACAAGTTTATGCAGATGGCGTGCGCGCACGCTTTGTGCTGCGCGATAACGTGCTGCATCGGCGTGATATTGAGCATGCTTATCTCACCGCGATCAGAAAAGCGAAAACCGAGATAGTGATTGCCAATGCCTATTTCATTCCAGGTCGACGTTTTCGTCAGGCGTTGATGGCAGCTGCACAGCGCGGAGTGAAAGTGAAACTCTTGCTGCAGGGGCGCATGGAGTACATGCTGACGCTGGCTACGCATGCTTTCTACCATGATTTCTTGCGGCATGGTGTCGAGATATATGAATATCGAAAAAGCTTTATGCATAGCAAGGTGGCTGTCATTGATAACCGCTGGGCTACTGTGGGTTCTTCGAATATTGATCCTTTCAGCTTACTGCTGGCGCATGAGGCTAATGTGCTAGTGCAGGATGCCAGATTTGCAAAGCAGCTCAGGCAAGATTTGCAGCTTGCGCTTGATGATTGTGCAGTTCAGGTGAGACTAGAAGACTGGCAACGGGCTAGCATCATCAAAAGAGCTGCTTCGTGGGTGGTATTTGGGCTTGTACGCTTTTTGGTGGGCTTGATAGGCTATCCCAACAAGCATTAGGCAAGTTTGCTGCAGTCCGGATGTCGCCCTATAATTTGTGCGCTGATATGCCATTGGCTCAGCTTCGGGTTGCCGGTGTAGCTCAGTTGGTAGAGCAGCGCATTCGTAATGCGAAGGTCACCAGTTCGATTCCGGTCATCGGCACCATTCTTTTTTATTGGATTAGGATTTTTTGTGATTAATAGATTGCTTGTTTCTGTGCTTTTGTTTTTGATGTTGCTTATGACAGGCTGTGGTGGTGTCAAAGTGTGGCCGTTTGAAGGCGGCAAGCAAGAATCGCCAAGCTATGCGCCTGCTAATGCTGTTGAATATAACTGTGAGGCTGGAAAGAAGTTTTATGTGCGCATGCTGAATAACAATAACGATATCTGGCTGATTCTGCCTGAGCGTGAAGTGGGGCTGCCTAAGTCCGGTTCAGAGCCAGGCAAGCGTTACAGCAATGGTATTTCAACACTCAATATCAATGGCGATGAAACCACTTTGGAGGTTAATGCCAACACTCTCTGGAAGGGCTGCAAGGCCACTATCAAGAAATAAGCGGATTTAGCAGGCGGCACACAATTAACTGATACTCGAAAGCATCAGCGGTTTAATCTCAATCACACGTCAGGCGAAACTGGATTAAACGCAATCGCTTTCAGCATAAATACTGCGTAGCAATTGATTTCTTAGCTGGGACTCGATGTCCTGCTGGTAAGCGGGCTCTTTGTTATTAATTTCTTCAGACTGGCTGTTCTCAATACTAGGAGCCTGAAATGAATGACTGTGCTCAACTGGTTGTACGTGCATGACTTTTCCTTTTGGGAGTTTAAAAATCAACGAAATTTTGTTTCGCTGACTCTTGGAGAGTATCTTCATTAAAAGATTCAACAAAAGCGAGGTTATTTTACTGTGTGCTTGATGACAGGTTAATGAAATAGCTCACAGATTTTTAGGTTTTTGAATCCGTTTTTACAAAGTCAATCAATTTATTGGGTGATTTTGTGAGCTAGTTCACACTACTGTCCTAAAGTACAATATTTTTCATAAAATTAGCGCGCTATACTCATTTTGCGCTTGTTTAATAATACTCAAAATGAAAGGCCTGGTTCATGAAAAGCTATCGTAAGGAGCTCTGGTTCAATCCGCCGACCCGAGTGGCTTTTATCAATATTACACCGCAGGTTCGTGAGGCCCTAAGGGATAGTGGCGTGCGTGAAGGGTTCGTGCTGGTGAATGCCATGCATATTACTGCCAGTGTATTTATCAATGACGACGAATCTGGTTTGCATCATGACTACAAAGAGTGGTTAGAGCGTTTGGCGCCACATGAGCCAATTAGAAATTATCGCCATAATGATACTGGTGAAGATAATGCTGATGCCCACATGAAGCGTCAGGTCATGGGGCGTGAAGTCGTTGTTGCCGTCACCGATGGTCAGCTCGACTTTGGGCCATGGGAGCAAATTTTTTACGGTGAGTTTGATGGGCGCCGTAACAAAAGAGTGTTGGTGAAGATTATTGGCGAGTAAATCGTCTATCAATAAAAAGGCTGCCGATCGGCAGCCTTTTTATTGATGGTGATGTTTAACTCTGAATATAGCTTTCTAATTGCTTGATCAGAAACTGCTGGTATTCAATGGTCGCCTGCACCAGATCCCCAATCGAGAGTACGCCAATGACTTTGTCGCCTTCGAGCACGGGCAAGTGGCGGATGCGTTTGCCAGACATCAGATTCATGCAATCTTCCACGGTCTGGCTTGGTGTCACGGTAATCAGCTTTGTGGTCATGATTTCCGCAACAAGTGTTTCGTGCGGATTACGGTCTTTCAGGGCGACTTCGCGAGCGTTATCGCGTTCGGAAAAGATACCAGCGATATGATCACCGTCCAGTACCAGTAATGCGCCTATTTTATGTTCTGCCATCACGACTAGCGCCTCGTACACTGTGGTGCTGGGAGAAACTGAGTAGATGACACCGCCTTTTGCTTCTAATAGTTGTTTTGCTGTTTTCATGGCACGCTCCTCACATCAATTGTTATTGATTTAAAGGAAAATATACACCTTTCAATCAGGCTCTACCAAATATAAATATTGACATAGTTAGCTTACTAATTATAATGTAGCTAATTATGCTGCAACTACGCGACCTGCCGACAGTAGAAGTTCTTCAGAAATTTGCCTTGCGCTATCCCGAAGCGGATATCACGGCTATCAGTACCTTTTTATATCTCTTAAGAGTAGCAACTGACTTATCTACTTCTCTTGATGAATGCTTGAGTAGGCATGGTCTGCTGCAAGGCCGCTGGTGGGTGCTGATCTTGCTCATGCGCGAGGAAAACAGGATGTCTACTCCTTCTGTCTTGTCTGCCAAGGCAGGCGTCACGCGAGCCACAATGACAGGTTTGCTAGACGGTTTGGAGCGAGATGGTCTGATTGTGCGAATTTATGACCCGAATGATCGCAGAAGTGTTTCCATACGGCTGACCGAGGCTGGCCAATCCAAGTTGGATATTGTAATGCCGGACTATTACAGCCGTTTGAGCGTATGCATGTCTGGCCTTGATGAGCCGTCAAGAGAACACTTGCAGCAATTGCTGCAACTGATTGATGAAAAGATCGACGCATTTTCAACATAAAAGTCTGCCGTCGAAATTTTTTATATAAGTAATTAGGAAGCTAATTTTTTTATCAAAGTGAGGAAGTTTAAAATGCAAACCAACCAAGAAATGTTTTCAAAAGTAGTTGAAATTAATGTGGCCTGGAACAAGGCATTCAATGCCAAGCAGGCTGATGTCGTTGCTTCATTCTATGCTGACGGAGCCTGTGTGATGCCCGCAGGTGCACCACAAGTCACGGGAAATGCCGAGATCAAGGCATTCTGGGAAAACGTCATAGGCATGGGGTTCACTGATCATGCAATCGAAGCTATCGAAGTGCGCCTAGATCAAAACCTGGCAGTACAGCGAGCCAAATGGAGTGCGGCGGCCGTTGGGGGCGATGGTCAAAAGCAGACGTATGGCGGTAGTTTGCAGGTTGTATATGCAAAGCAGACAGATGGTAGCTGGAAGGTTTTGAGCCACATCTGGAACTAAATGCTGACATAGAGACTTTTACTCAAAGTCGGTTCAACGGGAAAAATCGGGAAATGTTCAGACAACGGTCATCAGCGATAAATGCATTTATAGCTTTGTTATTGCTCGCCATTATCTGGGGCTATAACTGGGTGGTGATGAAGCATGCCCTGCAGTATGCAGGCGCATTGCAGTTTGGTGCCTTGCGTACATTTCTCGGCGCATTATGCCTGTTGGCTTTATTGGTGTTGTTGCGCAAGCCATTGAAAGTCAGGGAGGCGCCTACGCTGATATTGCTCGGTATATTGCAAACCTGCGGTTTTACCGGACTGATTATCTGGGCCTTAGTCCATGGTGGCGCTGGCAAAACGGCAGTGCTGACCTACACCATGCCGTTTTGGGTGATGGTGCTGGCATGGCCATTGTTGGGCGAGAAAATACGCGGTTCGCAATGGCTGGCTGTGCTTTTCTCCATTATGGGTTTGATGTTTATTTTAGACCCGCTGCATCTGGGGACGGACTTGTTCAGCATGGTGCTGGCAGTGCTGGCAGGCATTAGTTGGGCGTTGGCGGTGATATTGGCAAAAAAATTGCACCAGAGGGCACCAGATTTGGACTTGCTATCACTGACTGCCTGGCAAATGTTTTTTGGATCTCTGCCATTGGCAGTTGCGGCTGTGATGATCCCGTCTGAGCCGATCAACTGGACATGGGATTTTTCGGGGGCTGTTGCCTTTAATGCCATACTTTGCAATGCACTGGCCTGGTTGCTTTGGCTGTATGCTTTGCAGCGTTTGCCCGCAGGGATTGCCAGCATGGCTTCCATGATTACTCCTGTGATAGGTGTCCTGGCTGCTTGGTGGCAGCTTGGCGAAGTGCCTACCACACAAGAAGTGTGGGGCATGGCCTTTATTGGACTTTCGCTGGTGATTATTTCTCTGCGTAGCATGTATGCTCACGAGGAAATAGAGCCAGCCATGGGGCAAGATTAAAGCGACAAGACAAGCAGGAAAAGCCGTACCCGGCTATGGTAGAATTCTCGGAATTTGAGTGTGATTTAAAAAAGGATTTTAGACATGGCTGGGCATTCCAAATGGGCCAACATACAACATCGCAAGGGCCGTCAAGACGCCAAACGCGGCAAGATTTTTACCAAACTCATCAAAGAAATCACTGTTTCAGCACGACTTGCTGGAGGTGACATCAATTTTAACCCCCGTTTGCGTGCTGCTGTGGCGGAAGCCAAAGAGCAGAACATGCCCGCAGATAACATCACCCGTGCCATCAAGCGTGGAACAGGTGAACTTGAAGGGGTTAATTATGAAGAAATCCGCTACGAAGGTTATGGCATCAATGGCGCAGCTATCATTATTGATTGCCTAACAGACAACAAGCAGCGCGCTGTCGCTGATGTACGTCATGCACTGAGCAAGTATGGTGGTAACTTGGGTACAGACGGCTCTGTGGCCTTTATGTTCAAACATTGTGGCAGCTTGCTGTTTGCACCAGGCACATCAGAAGATACGCTGATGGAAGCGGCGCTTGATGCTGGTGCAGAAGACGTGGTGACTAATGACGACGGCAGTATTGAAGTGATTACATCGCCTGCAGATTTTCTGACGGTCAAGGAAGCCATGGAGGCCAAGGGGCTGAAAGCTGAGTTGGCTGAAGTCACCATGAAAGCCCAAAACGAAGTCGTCTTTACTGGGGACGATGCAGTAAAGATGCAAAAAATCCTCGATGCTCTGGACGATCTGGATGATGTACAAGAGGTTTATACCTCCGCGGTAATAGAAGAGTAATTTCAGGCAGGTGCTTGTGGCACCTGCATTCATGAACGATTTCGGGTGAGCCTGCCAGAAAGTATTGATGCGTATACTTGGAATTGACCCTGGATTGAGAGTCACTGGTTTTGGTGTCATTGAAAAAACCGGCGAGAAAATCAGCTATATCGCCAGTGGTACTATCAAGACTGCAAGTGGCAAAACTGAGGATAGGGAGGAGCTGCCAGCCAGATTGAAAATCATACTGGATGGCTTGTTTGAAGTGATAGACACCTACAGTCCGCAGGAAGTGGCAGTGGAAAAAGTGTTTGTGAATGTCAACCCGCAATCAACGCTCTTGCTGGGGCAGGCGCGCGGTGCAGCAATCAGCGCAGCTGTTATGCGCAGCCTGCCAGTAGCTGAATATACTGCACTGCAGGTTAAGCAATCAGTCGTGGGTAATGGTCACGCAGCCAAAGAGCAGGTGCAGGAAATGGTCAAACGGCTGCTCAGTCTACCAGCTACGCCCATGCCAGACTCTGCAGATGCTTTGGCATGTGCCATCTGCCACGCTCATGGCGGTCAAGGGCTGGGCAAGCTTGCTACTGCTGGGTTCAGGGTTAAAGGGGGCAGATTAATATGATAGGCAGGTTGCAGGGCAAACTGATCGAAAAATCTCCACCGCTGGTGATTGTCGATTGCCATGGTGTTGGTTATGAAGTGGAAGTGCCTATGAGTACTTTCTATAATTTGGCCGCCCTAGGTGAATCTGTGACTTTGCTGACTCATTTTGTCGTGCGTGAAGATGCCCAGTTGCTTTACGGTTTTGGTACAGAGCGCGAACGCGCAACCTTTCGGCAGCTACTCAAGGTCAATGGTATAGGTGCCAAATCTGCACTTTCCATACTCAGTGGGTTGTCTGTGGAAGATCTCGCCCAGGCTGTAGCCTTGCAGGAAACAGCCTTGCTGACGCGTGTGCCGGGCATAGGCAAGAAAACAGCAGAGCGCCTGTTGCTGGAACTCAAGGATAAATTCTCTATAGATGGTGCCACTCTGGCAGGCGCGGCAGGTACCAAGTCGAACGCCGGGGATGTCTTGAATGCCTTGTTGGCCTTGGGCTATAACGAGCGCGAGGCGCTGGCCGCAGTGAAGCAAGTGCCAGCGGAAAGCAATGTTTCTGATGGAATTAAGCAGGCCCTCAAACTCTTGTCTAAGGCAACATAAAGAATCCGCATGATAGAAACCGACAGACTGATAGCCTCAACACCGCAAAACCAGCAGGAAGAAGCACTGGAGAGAGCGCTACGCCCGAAGTTGCTGGACGAGTATGTCGGGCAGGAAAAGGCGCGCGGACAGTTGGAGATATTCATCAATGCAGCCAGAGGGCGTTCTGAAGCACTGGATCATGTTTTGCTCTTTGGTCCCCCAGGCTTGGGCAAGACTACGCTGGCGCATATTATTGCCAAAGAGATGGGCGTCAATATGCGTCAGACCTCAGGCCCGGTGCTGGAGCGTGCGGGCGACCTCGCTGCCCTGTTGACCAACCTCGAGCCGAATGATGTCCTGTTTATTGACGAGATACATAGACTTTCTCCGGTCGTGGAGGAAATCCTCTACCCTGCGATGGAAGATTACCGCCTGGATATCATGATAGGCGAAGGTCCAGCAGCCCGTTCGGTGCGACTGGATTTGCCGCCATTTACGCTAGTGGGTGCAACGACACGAGCGGGGATGCTGACCAATCCTCTGCGTGACCGTTTTGGGATTGTTTCACGCCTTGAGTTCTATACGTCTCAGGAATTGGCGCGCATAGTGCAGCGGTCTGCTGGTTTGCTCGAAGTCAGCATGCAGGATGCAGGTGCGCTAGAAATTGCCAGACGCTCACGTGGCACTCCCCGTATCGCCAACCGTTTGTTGCGGCGTGTACGCGATTACGCTCAGGTCAAGTCAGATGGCATCGTGACAGCAGATATTGCCGATGCTGCCTTGCAGATGCTGGATGTAGACAAGCTGGGATTCGATGTGATGGACCGCAAGCTGTTGCAGGCTGTGATTGGCAAGTTCGGTGGTGGGCCGGTGGGGTTGGATAATTTGGCTGCTGCGATTGGTGAGGAGCGAGATACTATAGAAGATGTGCTGGAACCCTACCTGATACAGCAGGGCTACCTGATGCGCACGCCGCGTGGTCGTGTCGCAACCAGTCAGGCATACCAGCATTTTGGTCTGGCAGTGCCGGG
>CAYXMC010000001.1:28037-30874 GCA_964466095.1 uncultured Methylophilaceae bacterium
CTAGCCAACGGAGAGCTTTGGCAGGAATGACCACTTTCGTCTGGCCGATTCAGGTGTACTACGAA
Organism: uncultured Methylophilaceae bacterium; assembly: GCA_964466095.1. Taxonomy (GTDB): domain Bacteria; phylum Pseudomonadota; class Gammaproteobacteria; order Burkholderiales; family Methylophilaceae; genus CAYXMC01. Next base: position 28,103 of record CAYXMC010000001.1, read on the forward strand.
GATAGCGATGCCGGTGGTGTTGTCTATCACAGCCAGTATCTGAACTTCATGGAGCGTGCGCGAACCGAATTCCTGCGCCATTATGGTTTTGTACAAACGGTCTTGCGCGAAGAGTTGGGCATTATCTTTGTCGTACGCAATATCAATATCCAGTATCGCAAGCCGGCTTATTTCGACGATACCCTGCAAGTTGTCAGTACCCTTACCAATCTGGGCCGCAGCCTTATGGTGTTTGCTCAGGAGATCAGGCGTGGAGAAGAGTTGTTGATAGAAGCGCAGGTTGAGGTTGTCTGTGTTGATGCCCAAAAGTTTAAACCAGTCAGTATTCCCGCTGTCATCCGAGACAGTATTCAAAGAGTTAATCCCGAAAACACTTAGTTGGAGATTGAATGAACGCCCCAGTCAACGCCGCCGATATGTCACTCATGTCACTCTTAACCGGTGCCAGCTTGCCAGTGCAACTAGTCATGCTGGTTTTGCTGATCACCTCACTGATTTCCTGGTGGTATATCTTTATCAAAGTTTTTACCATCAGCCGCGCCGACAAGGAAGCTATCGATTTTGAGAATATCTTCTGGACTGGCGGCGATCTCAACAAGCTTTATGAGGGTGTGACTTCTGGTCGCCGCAAGCCGCAAGGCATGTCCAGCATCTTTGAAGCTGGGTTCAAGGAATTTGCCCGGCTCAAGCGCCAAGGGGGCATGGAGTTGAGCGATATCATTGAAGGCTCCCGTCGTGCCATGAAAGCAGCATATAACCGCGAGATGGACGATTTGGATGCGCATTTGCCTTTCCTTGCCTCGGTGGGCTCGGTCAGTCCCTATATCGGTCTGTTTGGTACAGTGTGGGGCATCATGAATGCGTTCCGTGGCTTAGCAAATATGGCGCAAGCAACCTTGGCCCACGTGGCGCCCGGCATTGCCGAGGCGCTGATTGCAACTGCTATCGGCTTGTTTGCGGCGATTCCTGCGGTGATTGCATATAACCGCTTTGCCTCGTCTATTGATCGCCTTGCTGTCCGCTACGAGAGCTTTATTGAAGAGTTCACCAATATTCTGCAACGCAAGAGCTAGCAAGGGAGGGAAATGCTGATGGCAAGAACCCGCAAACGCAGAATGATGAACCAGATTAACGTCGTGCCTTATATCGACGTGACTCTGGTGCTGCTGGTGATTTTTATGGTGACTGCGCCTATGACAAACCCCGGTGTGGTGGAACTGCCCAAGGTGGGTCAGGCCCTCAAGCAAGCCAGCGCGCCGCTGGTCTTGACGGTAAAAGCCGATGGCACTACGGAAATAGAAGGCAAGGCTATGCGTCGTGATGAGTTGCTTTTTAATGTTCGCAACGAATTGCAAAAGGATGCCGAGCGTGCGGTGGTGGTGGCGGCAGACAAGAATGTCAAATACGACGATGTCATTGGTGTCATGGACTTGCTCAAGCAGAACAAGGTGGACAAGGTAGGCTTGCTGTTAAGTCCTGCAGGTAACTAGTCGCTCATGATTCGTACCCATGAAAATCCAGTAGCTTTGCGTGCAGGGGCACTTTCTGTACTGGTGCATGGTGTGCTGCTGGCTTTGTTGCTGGTATCTTTTCAGTGGAAATCGGTAAAGCCCATGAATGTTGCTGAAGTGCAGCTGTGGGATAGCCTGCCCGCTGAAAAGCCGGTCGCACCGCCTCCGCCACCAGAGCCAACGCCAGAACCTGAAGTAACTCCAGAACCACCAAAGCCGGAACCCAAACCAGAACCCGTGGTGCAACCCAAGGTGGATATCCAGCTGAAAAAGGAAAAAGAACCTAAGCCTAAGCTGGAAAAGCCAAAGAAAGAAGAACCGCCCAAGCCAGACCTGAAAAAACAGCAAGAGCTGGAGAAAAAGAAACAGGATGAACTCAAGAAGCTGCAGCAGATGCTGCTGGCTGAAGACATGAAGCCGCAGGCCGCAGCACCCAAGCAGGAAGGTAGCCCCAAGCCAGCGCAGCCTGCTGTTAATCAGGGTGAATTGGATAAATATATGGCGGCAGTCAGCGGCAGGATACGCTCATATGTGAATAAACAGTTATGCGGTAACGGCAAGCCGGAGCTGATGTTTGAGATTTCCATGTTGCCGACTGGCGAGATTATTGGTAGCCCACACTTGACAAAAAGCAGTGGTATTGCGGCTTGTGATGATGCGGTTGATCGTGCGATACGTCAGTCCAACCCTCTGCCCAAGCCGCCCGCGGAGCTGCTGAACATGGTGCGCGACATGAAGCTCAAATTCCGCCCGAATGATGATTAGTCACTGACGATTCATAAATTCAGCTACTTGGATAAGGTTCTCTTTGTTAGAATACTGCCTATCTGAATAAGGGAACTTTGCATAACTTTTCTGCCCTAAGCATCCAGATGACCAAATTTCGTATATTAATCACACTATTACTGTTTTTATTGCCTGTTGCTAGCCGTGCCGAGTTGACGATTGAGATTGTCGGGGGTGCTGCGCAACAGATTCCTATTGCTATTGTCCCTTTCTCCATACCGGTAGGGCAGCAGTCCTTGGCGCAACAGGACAATATCGCGACTATTGTTGGTGCGGATTTGCGTCGTAGTGGTTTGTTCCGTGTGCTGGAAACTCGCGGTGTTGCTAACCAACCGCATGATGTGTCTGAAGTGAAATATGCAGAATGGGCTGCCCTGCAAGCGCAGGCGCTGACTGTGGGGGCGGTGGAAAGTCTCCCCGGTAATCGTCTCAAGGTGACATTCCGGCTGTTGGATGTGTTCAAGCAGAGTACCTT
>CAYXMC010000002.1:0-26323 GCA_964466095.1 uncultured Methylophilaceae bacterium
CCTAAATCATCCTCTCCCGGAATTTGCGGATGAATAGTTTCATAGTACATGCCCCATATTGAGATAATTGCGCAGATAAACCCTACACCTACGGCTAGAGCCAGCAAATAGGAAAATAGCCACAAAACTGCCTCGCTAGCGGCGGATTGACTTGCCAGCCAAATTTTAAGCTTTTGCATAAGCGACAGTTATTAGCTACCCAATATTGCAGCTCTTAGTTCTTCTGCTGATGGCAGCGCTTTAGCTTCAATCCTGAAAGTTTTGAATCCCGCTTGTTCGGTGATCTCGTCCCTGTATTTGTCTTTGTCTGTTTTGTGTGTCTTGTCATCAACTTCAACAATCGCGTGAATTGAAAAGTCCTTGTTGCAGATGACAAAATCAGCGACTTTTTGCCTTGCTCTTGCAAATAAGGCAAAGCTGGCCTTGCTTCTGCCGGGGACAGTGATAAAGCTGGAAAACGAGACTTGTGCCAACACGACTTTTTCATCGCCCATGGCCTCTTTCAGTCTCCAATAAGCAACGCTTTCTATCTCGGTCAGAGGCTTTTTCCCTGCAAATCTGAGTGGCGTTTGTTCTTGGTTTCTGAGATGGTTAATTGCAAACCATATGGCGATTACAAATATGATTATTAGTAATATGTTCATCAGATGTCTGGGAATCAGGTAGTAGGTAATTGTAGTAGCTGCCGCAACAAGGGTAACGTCACTGGCCGTTTGTAAGTCAGCGACCATTCATCCAGCGCATTAATGGTGGCCATCAGCGAGAGCATGTCGCGGCGTAGGTAACGCAGGCAGTAATCCAGCACTTCGTCTGGCAGTTTCATGCCGCGCTCTAGGGCGTGGTTCTTCAGCGCCATGGCTTTTTCTTCATCGGTGAGTGGGTGTAATTGATACACAAGACCCCAAGCTAGGCGGGTGGCGAGGTCGTCGCGCAGGCCCATTTGGGTGGGTGCGGCGCTACCTGTGGCAATAAGCACGCCGCCTTCAGCACGCAGCTGGTTGTAGATATTGAAAAGGCTGATCTGCTCTTCATCATTCAGCTTGTCCACATCGTCGGCGCAGATCAGCAGTGTGATGCCCGTGCTTTTGCAGGCTTCTATCAGGTGAGTCTTGCCACTGCCATGTTCACCCCAGAGATAGATAAAACGCTGCTGCGGGTTGGGGCTGAGTGCTTGTATCAGGCTGTTCACCGCTTCTGCATTGCGGCCGATGACAAAATTCTCGAAGCTGGGGAGTGCGGGGGGCTGGATATCCAGTAACAACTGCTTCATTTAAGGTAAAGCTCGCTTTCCAGATAGCTTTTTTTGGCATGGCGCAGGCCAACAGCAATAGCTGCACCCACTGGCAGCGCTAGCAGGATGCCGGCAAAGCCGAACAACTGGCCGCCTGCTAGTAAGGCAAAGATCACGACGACAGGGTGCAGGCCGATACGATCACCTACCAGCAATGGGGTGAGTAAAAAGCCTTCAAGAACTTGCCCTACGCCAAACACGGCAAGCACAGGCACGATCTGCCCCAGGCTGGAGAACTGCAAGGCCGCTGCCAGTACGGCGAGGATAATGCCGGTGCTGATGCCCAGATAAGGCACAAAGCCGAGCAAACCGGCGATGAGGCCTATCGGCAGCGCCAACTCTAGTCCGGTGAACCATAAACTGGTGGCGTAAAAAGCGCTCATGAGCAACATCACGGATAGCTGCCCGCGCAGAAATTCGGCCAGCACCTGGTCGATTTCTCCGGCAATGGTCAGTGTTTTTTCATGCCATTTTCTGGGAATCAATTGAGAAATACGTGCCAGCATGCCGTGCCAGTCGCGCAGCAGATAAAACAGTACTACTGGCACCAGCAGCAGATTAACCAGCCAGGCGATCAGTGCAAGGCCGTGGCTGCTGACGGTGAGCAGGAATTGCCCGGCAAAATTGCTGGCGGTTTTCCAGTTCTTGGTGATGATGTCCTGTATCTGCACGGTATCAATTTCTAGTGTCACGCCAAAATGTCGCAGCAGCCATGGCTCCAGCTTGTCGTGCAGTGTGGTGATATAGCCAGGCAGGCGCTGGATGATGAGCATGATCTCTTTCTGGAACAGCGGCACCACGATAAACAGCAGCACGATTAGTATTCCTGCCAGCAAGAGCATGACCAGCACAGTGGCGAGGCTGCGGCCAACGCTGAACTTGCCCAGTTTGATGGTGCTGAGTGTATCCACCAGTGGATTGCTGATATAAGCGAGGATAGCTGCCATCAAAAACGGCGAGAGTATGGGGAGCAATAGATACGCCAGCAGCAGGAATCCAGCAGTAAGAAGTATCAGTCTGTAGTCGGGTAAGAACTGTTTTTGTTGAGGATTCATCTCTTAATCCGTGCTGGCTTGGGGTAAAATTACACCTATTGTCCTAAATTCTTCTGTAGAAAGCGAGAACCCAACTTGAATTCCCAACATTCCAACGGCGATTCATCCAATCAATCCATCAGCTACCGCGATGCCGGGGTGGATATTGAGGCGGGTGACGCGCTGGTCGAGAGAATCAAGCCATTTGCCAAGCGCACCATGCGCCCTGAAGTCATGGGTGGTATCGGCGGTTTCGGTTCGCTGTTCGAAGTACCCAAGAAGTTCAAGAACCCTATCCTTGTCTCTGGTACCGATGGTGTGGGCACCAAGCTCAAGCTGGCTTTTCAACTGAATAAGCATGACACCGTAGGTATTGATCTGGTGGCGATGAGTGTCAACGATATTCTTGTGCAGGGCGCTGAACCGCTTTTCTTCCTTGATTATTTTGCCTGCGGCAAGCTGGATGTAGATGCCGCTGCCCAAGTGATTCAGGGTATAGCACAGGGGTGCGAGCAATCCGGCTGTGCCTTGGTCGGCGGTGAAACTGCCGAAATGCCCGGCATGTACCCGCCGGGTGAATACGATTTGGCAGGCTTTGCAGTTGGTTGTGTTGATAAAGACGCCATCATCAATGGCAGCACTATTGCAGCGGGCGATGTGGTGTTGGGGCTGGCTTCCAGCGGTGCGCATTCCAACGGGTATTCGCTGATTCGCAAGTTGATCGATAAATCCGGTATCGACATGAACAGCGATTTCCACGGCAAGCCATTCCGTGATGTGGTGATGGCGCCAACCCGTATCTACGTAAAACCGCTGCTCAAGCTGATTTCAGCAATGCCGGTCAAGGGTATGGCACACATCACTGGTGGCGGTATTACCGAAAATATCCCGCGTGTATTGCCAGAAGGCCTGACCGCCGAGATCAAGCAGGGTAGCTGGGTGATGCCTGAGCTGTTCAAGTGGTTGCAGGCGCAGGGTAATGTGACCGATGACGAGATGCATCGCACCTTCAATTGCGGTATCGGCATGGCGGTAGTGGTGGCCAAAGAAAACGCAGAAGCCGCCATCAAGCTTTTGCAGGCTGAAGGCGAACAGGTTTGGCAGATCGGTCATATCCGCGCTTCGCAGGCTGGTGAAGCGCCAACGGTAGTGGTTTAAAAGAGTCGCGGAAACTAGGCGCTGAAATTGACTCTAACTTTGGTGTTCAATCACAGCGTTTTGTTTATGAAAAAACTAGTTAGCCTTGTTTTGTTGATGGTCGCATTGCCTGTATGGGCAGCCCCCAAACAGGTGGAAGTGGTTTATCAGGCTACCCGTAACGGGCAGCCGTTTGCCACCATCACCGAGACCTACAAGCAGGAAAATGGTCGCTACAAGATTGAAAGCGTGACGCAAGGTATAGGCGTCTATGCCTTGTTCGGCAAGCGTGTGCTGAGCAGTGAGGGTGAAGTGACAGCCGAAGGCCTGAAGCCCAGCCATTTTGAACTGCATCAGGGCGATAATGCCAAAAAATCCCTGATTACCGATTTTAACTGGGCGGCCAATCAACTCATCATGAAAATCAAGGGCAACTCGGTAACGGCCAATCTGGAGCCCGGTACGCAGGACCTTAGCAGCTTGCTTTACCAGTTCATGTTCGTGCAGCCAACAGGAGAAGATTTCAGTCTGCCGGTAACCACGGGCAAGAAGCTGCGGGTTTACCAGTACAAGGTGACCGAGCGTGATGCCGAGCTTGAAGTGCCTGCGGGCAAGTTCAAGACCATGCATCTGGTGGATAGTCATACTGAAGACCAAAAAGAACTATGGCTGGGTACGGAGAGCCATCACCTGCCTGTAAGGTTGGTGATGCGCGATGAGAATGGCGCAAAAATCGAGCAGAGCCTGACTAGTATCAATGTCCAATAATGTGTTTCGCCTCTGGAACCAATACATCTCCAAGCGCCTGCTGCTGGCGCTGCTAGTCTCTCTACTTTTGCATTTGTATACACTGGGTGGGCTGGATATCAGCCTGCCTGACCTTGATTTATCCGAAGATGTAGTTGAAGTGACCCTGGCGCCACCTGTGATTAAACCGGCACCACCGTTGCCGCCACAAAAGGCAAAGCCCAAGGCCAAGACAGAAAAACCGGCAGCCAAACCAAAGGCCGAGCCTCTACCAGCGCAGCCGGCTGAACAACCGCAATTAGAGCCCTTGGTCGAGCCACAACCGGCCTCCGCAGAGACTGCATCAGTGGCGGAAGAAGCGGCCGTAGAACAGGAGTCGAGTCAGCCGCAGGCCTTGCAGGAAGAAGAAGCCGTAGCTAGCCGTTTCAAGCCAGCTACCTATATCGAAACAGTGTTCAAAGCGAGCAGCGGGGGCGTGAATGGCGTTTCGCGCATCAATTACAAAGCAAATCCGGATGGCACTTACACCTTGCGTAGCGAGGCTGAGGTCAAGGGCTTTGCCGGTTTGTTTTTCGGCAAGCTGTTGCAAACCAGTGAAGGTACTGTAGGGAGTCGCGGCTTGAAGCCGGGTAAGTATTTTTACCAGTATGGCAGCAACGAGGACAAAATCAGGCGCGCCAGTTTTGATTGGGTGAGCGGCAAGCTGACCATGGAAGTGGGCAAGAAGGCTGCCACGGTTGCCCTGCAGGAGGGCACGCAGGATCTGTTGAGTTTTATGTATCAGTTTATGTTTGTGCCGCCACTGGACGACATGCATCTGCTAGTGACTGATGGCCGCAAGCTACGTAGTTATGCCTATACCTTTGAAGGTGAGGAAGAGCTAGCCACCGAGCTGGGCGTTATCAAGGCGCTGCATATCGGCAAGACCAGTAGCGAAGGAGAGGAAAAAACCGAGGTTTGGCTGGGTGTCGATTACAATTACCTGCCTGTGCGCATACGCAAGACCGATAAGGAAGGCCGTGTGATCGACCAGGTGGTCACCAGCATCCGCTCCGATATGTTTAATTAGCATTCCTTTTAACCGAACAGAAGTGATCAAGAAAAGAAGTTTATGAACCAGAATTTATTACGCCTGACCGCCATGGCACTCGCTGACGTGCTTTCCGGCACAGGCCCTGCCGATGCCAAGCTTGGCTTTTTCTTTCGCAATAACCGCGAGCTGGGCAATAAGGACAGGGGCTTTGTCGCCGAGACCATTTATGGCGTGCTACGCCGCAAGCGCTTGCTGGCTTATCTGGCAGATGGCGAAGATCCGCGCAAGCTGCTGGTGGCTTATTTGGTGCGTGTACAGGGTGCCAGCCTGCGCGAGCTTGACGAGGTGTTGAACAAGCAGCAAAAGGAATGGGCGCAGGAGATCAAGGCCAAGAATACGGATAACCTGACACTGGCCGAACAGGCTGATGTGCCGGACTGGCTGTGGGGCAAGCTGGTGGCACAATACGGCGATGAGCAGGCGCTAACTATCGCCCGTAGCATGCAGCAGCCAGCTACGCTGGATTTGCGTGTGAATACCATCAAGGCCAGCCGCGAGGAAGTGCTGGAGATATTTGACCGCGAGAACACGCAGGGTAACAAGAGATTTACGCCTACTCCATATTCACAGGTGGGTATACGGCTGCCGCAGCGCATGAGCATCAACCGCCATGTACTCTTTACCGATGGCAAGATCGAGGTGCAGGACGAAGGCAGCCAGCTGCTGAGCTATCTGGTAGCGCCGAGGCGCGGAGAGATGATCGCTGATTTCTGTGCTGGTGCTGGCGGCAAGACCTTGGCCTTGGGTGCGCTAATGCGTAATACCGGCCGTTTGTATGCTTTTGATGTTTCCGAGAAGCGTCTGCACAATCTGGGACAGCGACTCAAGCGTTCAGGGCTATCCAACTTGCATAGCCAAGTCATCAGTAGCGAGGCTGATCCCAAGCTCAAGCGACTGAATGGAAAGTTCGACCGTGTGCTGGTAGATGCGCCTTGTAGCGGCCTAGGCACCATACGCCGCAACCCGGATCTGAAATGGCGGCAAACCGAGCAGGATGTGCAGGAACTGAATGCCAAGCAGGCAGCGATACTGGCTCGCGCGGCCAAGCTGGTGAAGGCTGGTGGCAAGCTGGTTTATGCGACTTGCAGCCTTTTGCAGGAAGAAAACGAGCAGATTGCCCAGGCTTTCTTGGCAGCGCATCCTGATTTCAAGCTGCTGCCTGCCAACGAAATATTGAAGCAGCAGAATATCGAGCTGGATACGGGCGAATACCTCAAGCTGTTGCCGCATATCCATCAGACCGATGGTTTTTTTGCAGCGGTGTTTGAAAAAGCTGCTTGATGAAGAGATTGGCCTGCATTTCGCTTTTAATTTAAGCGTTTAATCGATTTGGGAGCCAGCATGAAATTGCCATCTTTAAACCAACAAATTCTAATCGGTGCAATCCTAGGTTTGTTGCTGGGCTGGTGGCTTTCAGGTCTGGAGCCCGAGGGCAAGGATGCCGGTATTTACGCGACTACGCTGGTGGGCGGTGTCTTTATCGACCTCTTGAAAATGGTGTTGATTCCACTGGTGTTCACCTCGATTGCTGTGGGTATCGCCAATTTGCAAGCACACCAGCAAATACACAAAGTATGGATATCTACGCTGGTGTTTTTTCTTTGTTCGATGGCGCTGGCGATATTGCTGGCTTTTGCAGCAAGTCATATTTTCAAGCCGGGTGAAGGTCTGCATCTGGCCATGTTTGCCGATGCCATGCAAAACTTTGAGGCCAAACAGTTAACACTGAGCGAATTCTTTTCACAGTTTTTGCATGGCCTGTTCGTGAATCCATTTGCTGCTCTATCACAGGGTAATGTGCTGGCGGTGGTGATCTTTGCATTGTTTCTTGGTATTGCATTGGTGATAGGTGGCGACCGATATAAAAATATATTGATATTGCTGCAAGAGTTTCTTGAGCTAGTGATGCGTATCGTTGGCTGGGTCATGCGGCTTGCACCGTTTGGTATTGCTGCCTTGTTGGCTAAACTGGTGGCAACTCAGGATATGAGTTTTTTTGCCACCTTGGGCAAGTTTGTCGCTGTAGTAGTGGGTACCACTTTGCTACATGGCGTAGTGGTGTTACCGCTTATCCTGTTTTTGTTCACTGGCAAATCACCACTGTGGTTCTGGCGTGGCGCACGTGAGGCACTCATGACTGCGTTTGCTACCAGTTCCAGTTCTGCTACGTTGCCGATTACCTTGCGCTGCGCAGAACAACATCTGCATGTACGGCGAGAAATCGCGGGTTTTGTGATTCCTCTGGGAGCTACCATCAATATGGATGGTACGGCACTTTATGAAGCGGCCGCGGCACTTTTTATTGCTCATCTGGTTGGTATAGAGTTGAACGCTATGCAGCAAATGGTGGTGTTTTTCACGGCCATGATCGCAGCGATGGGCGCGCCAGGTATCCCCAGCGCCGGCATGGTCACCATGGTCATGGTGTTGCAGTCAGTAGGCCTGCCAGCGGAAGCGATTGCCATCCTGCTGCCCATGGATAGATTGCTGGATACCTTGCGCACAACAGTCAATGTGGAAGGCGATATGGTGGGGAGCTTGGTTGTGCAAAAGCTGGTGAAGCCAGCCGACTCTTAGTAGATTTATTTGGTTTTCAAGATGTTGCATTTTTACAAAGCTGAAATCAGTGATGCACAAGCCATTGCCGAACTCGTGAACTCTGCTTATCGCGGAGAAAGCAGCCGTGCAGGTTGGACGACAGAGGCTGACATTCTGGAAGGCAAGCGTACCAGTATCAAGGAAGTCGCGGATATCATCCGCCGTGATGATGCTTTTATCCTGCTGGGGGTGCTGCGCGATGAAGTGGTGGCGACCATATGCTGTGAATGGCAGGAGATGGCTGGTCGTAATGCTGCACACTTTGGCATGATCGCGGTGAAGCCTACCTTGCAAAACAAGGGTTATGGAAAATCCCTTATTCAGGCGGCGGAAGCCATGACCAGCCGTGAATGGCGGGTTGCTGGTTACTACATGTCGGTGATCTCCCTGCGTCTGGAACTGATTTCTTTTTATGAGCGTCTGGGCTACTCCCGCACTGGGGAGTTTCGGGATTTTCCCGTGAATCCAGCCATGTGGCAGCCAAAAGTCGAAGGGCTCAATCTGGAATATCTGGCCAAGCTAGCCTAGGCAGTGCTTCAAGCCTCTGGCGTATCGGTATCATCATCGCCCTTGTTTTTCAGGTCTCTGGCGATTTTAGCCAACGCTTCATAACGCTGCCTGAACTCATCCAGCTCCGTTTCTTCCAGTTCTTCCAGATCCAGCAGAGCATTATGTGCGCCTTTGGTAGCTCGTATCAGTTCGTCCAGCTTGATCTGAATGGCCTCTGTATCACGGTTCTGGGTACTCTGGATCAAAAATACCATCAGGAAGGTGATGATGGTAGTTGCCGTGTTGATCACAAGTTGCCAGGTATCACTGAACCCGAAGATGGGGCCGGTGATTACCCAGAGCAGGATAGTGGCAACTGCCAGTGAAAACGTGAGCGGCCTGCCGGCGATGCGGGCCGTGAATTTGGCAAAACGCGAATACCAATTGGTCTGGATCATGTCTTTTTCCACAAACGTTGCACGCCGTGCATAGCTAATGAATAAACCGCTGGTACAACGACTAGCGTAAGCAGGGTAGATGAAATCATGCCGCCGATGACCGCAACAGAAAGCGGGCCATTGGTTTCGGCGCCTGCGCCTATGCCGAAAGCAGCTGGCAGCAGGGCGAGGATAATCGTCATGGATGTCATCAAGACAGGTCGCAAACGTATCGGGCAGGCTTGCAACAGGGCATCGTTGATAGAGGCACCCTTGTCGCGTAATTGGTTGGTGAGGTCAACCAGCAGGATCGAGTTCTTGGCGACCAGGCCGATGAGCAGCACCAAACCTATCATTGAGAAGATGTTGAGCGAATTGCCTGTGAGCCAGAGTGCGACCACGCCACCTATGATGGCCAGCGGTTGTGCCAGCATGATGATGAACGGTTGCAGGAAAGAGTTGAACTGACTTGCCAGCACCATGTAGAGCAGGATCAGCGCCAGCATGAAGATGAAAGAGATGTTCTTGAAAGTTTTGGCGAACTCTTCAGCCTGACCGGAGAACTTGGTCTTGTAGCCGGCTGGCAGTATCTCTTCGGCAGCTTTGTTAACATGGCTGATAGCCTCGCCCAGCGGTATGGACGGGTTGTTGTAAAGGTTTGCCGCATATTGCAGGTCGAAGCGGCCGATGACTGCTGCGCCCAATTTCTGCTTGAAGCTGGCGATACTGTCCAGCCTGACCAGATCGCCATTACTGGTGCGCAGATAGATTTTGGCAAGATCGTCAACATGCTGAATGCTGCCTTCCTTGGCCTTGATACGGATATCGTAACGCTGGCCATCGCCCGGCTCGTCGTTGTAGCGGGCGATATCTACACCGCCAGCATAGAGGCTGACAGCGGTTGCCAGATCATTGGCACTGATGCCAAGGCTGGCGGCACGCAGGCGGTCAATCTTCATTTCCACTTGGGGTAGATCAAGCTGAACGTCGATATCCACCTTACCCATACCGGGAATATCAGCCAGCTTCTTTTGTATGGCCTTGGCATACTGGCCGACCTCATCCAGCTTGGGGCCGGTGATATTAAACTGCAATTTTTCTGAGCGCTGGCCGCGCACCATGGAGACTGGCGCGGGGAAGGCGCGCACTCCCGGAATCTGCTCCAGCTCTTCTTTTAGTTTGTCTACAAACACTTTTTGCGACATGGAGCGCTGCTTTTTATCCTTGAGGCGGATATTAATATTGCCTTGATTAACTTGGCCTTTTTGCCCTGCACCCACCGTGGTGAAGAAGCTGGCAATCTGGTCCATATGGGTGAGCAAGACTTTTTCTATCAGTTCGGCACGGGTATTGGTGTATTCCAGGCTGGAACCCAGCGGAGTCTTGAACGAAATGACAAAGCGTCCCTCGTCTGCTTCCGGAACGAACTCTTTCTGTACGGCACCAAAAAAGAACTTGCTGCTGACGACTACCAGTATGGTCAGCACGACGACTTTCCACCGATGGTTGAGCGTCCATCGCAACAGCGCAGCATAGAAATGATCCATGCCTTTGAAGAAGCGATCCAGCGCGTAGTAAAGCCTGCCATGTTTGCTGCTGGCACTGAGGTAGCGTGAGCACAGCATGGGCGTGAGTGTCAGCGAAACCATGAGCGAGACCAGTACGCCGCAAGTGACCACCACCGAGAAGGACTGGAAAAATTTGCCCATGATGCCATCCATGAAAATCACCGGTGCAAAGATACACACCAATGAGAGCGAAGCGGCGATGACAGCAAACGTGACCTCGCGACTACCTTCTATGGCGGCTTTCACTGAATCAATGGCGTTACCAGCTTGCATGCTCATGTGGCGGTAAATATTCTCCAGCACCACGATAGCGTCATCCACGACCACACCGATCAACAGCAACAGGGCGAGCAAGGTCATGCTGTTGAATGTGAATCCGGAGAAATACATGACGGCGACTGCACCCAGTAGCGAGACCGGGATTGCGGTGGCGATGATGAGGGTGGAGCGTATCGAGCGCAGGAACAACCAGACAATGAGAGCTGCCAATATCGTGCCTTCAAACAAGTGCTCTTGCAGTGACTTCACCATTTCCTTGATGAAGGTGGCTTCGTTGGATGAGGTTTCTATCCAGAGCCCGGGCGGCAGGTTGGGGCGTATTTCCTCATTCAGCCTGCGCTCTACTTCGCTGATGATATCGACGGTGTTGGCGTTGGGGATCTTGATGATACCTATGCCCACTGTGGGCTGGCCGTTAAAATTGGCGAACTGCCGGAAATCTCCCAGACCATCCTCAATCTCGGCAATCTCCTTGAGTTTGATGGGGGCGCCATCGCGGTAAGCCACCACCATGTCGGCAAATTCGCGAAAGTTGTGGTATTCAAGATCCAGCTTCATCAGATATTCGCGCTTTTCGCTGACCAGAAAGCCGCCAGGTACTTGCACATGCTCACGTTCCAGTGCGTTCACTACATCTGAGGCGACGATTTTGTTAGCGGCCATGCGCTCCGGCAGCAGATTGATACGTATGGTGCGGTCGCGGCGGCCGCCCAGTCTAACCTCGCCAACACCGTTGATGGTTTCCAGTTTTTTCTTAAGGGTATTCCATGCGTACAGATTCAGCTGTTGAATCGTGCGGTCACCACCTAACGCCAGCCACAAAACAGGCTCGGCGTTGGTTTCTGCCTTTTGTACGATGGGTGGATCGGTGTCTTTGGGCAGGCGTCGTAGTACTTGATTTACCTTGGCTTGCACCTCGGTATAAGCGACATCAATGTTTTTTTCCAGCTTGAAGGTGATCACGATGACGGAAACGCCGGGCGATGAACTGGACTGGATATGCTCAATGCCCGGCGTCGTATTGATGGCAGATTCAATAATGCCGGTCACGCTAGTATCAACAATATCCGGGTTGGCCCCCTTGAGCGAGGTGGTGACAGTGATAATCGGGAATTCGATAGCGGGAAAGCGGTCAACGGCGATGCGCTGGTAGCTGATGATACCGAACAGCACCAGCAGCCCGGAGACCATCCAGGCCAGTACATGGCGTTTGATGGATATTTCAGGCAAGTTCATGATTGATCGGCCTTGCTTGCTTTTTTGGCGTCAGTGGCTAGTTTGACCTTGGCTTTATCGCTCAGAAAAGCAGCACCATCAACCGCGATGGTTTCACCGCTTTCTAAGCCTTCAATAATTTGCACCTTGCCTGCCTGTCGCAGTCCGGTTTTGACGATGCGTTGCTCGGCCTGGTTGTCCTTGATGATATAAACCACTTCACCAGCCGGACGCAGGACAACACTCTGTTCAGGAACGATCACCGCTGCAGCCTGTTCACCTAATATTACGCTGCCATTGACGCTAGCACCCGGCTGCCAACCAGGCTGGTCTACAACATCGGCGATCACATCCACGGAACGGTTGCTGGCGCCTATCAGTGGTTTGAGTTCGCGGATGGTAGCCACCACTTCGTTATCCGCCGTGGGCGTGGTGAGGCGTACTTTCAGCCCTGGCTGCAGTTTGCTGGCGATGGATTCCGGAAACGGCAAGTGCGCACGCAAGCGTTGCTTGCTGACAATCTGCACCAGCGGGTCGCCTATCTTGACGTAGTCGCCGGGGGCAACAATCTGCTTTTCTATAATGCCGTCAACAGGTGCGATCAGTGTGGTTTTGCTGCCAGTATGCTCTATGCTCGCCAGCCTTGCCTTGGCGGCATCAAGTTGCTGTTTGAGTGCAGTTTGCTGGGTTGCGACATCGTCCAGCGCATTCTGTGAAATGAAGTTTTTTTGTACCAGTGTCTGGTTACGCTCTAGTGTCCGCCCCTGATTGGCAAGTAGTGCTTCTACCCGCGCGACTTCTGCTTGTGCTTCCTTGCGTTGCAGGGAGTAGTCGGTGCCATCAAGCATGGCAATAATATCGCCCTTTCTGACGCTCTGGCCCGGATGCACCAATACCTTGAGCACGCGCCCCGGTACTTCAGCCGCAATCGTTGGATCTATCAGGCCCTCCAGACTGCCGACTGTTTCTTCAGTTGCTTCCAGTTTGGTCGTCTGCGCTGTGTAGATGCTGACCAGTGTGGCGGAGGGGCCTTTCTTCTTTTCCTCGGCAGCTTGCTGTTTTGAGCAGGCGCTACTACCAAGCAGTATTGCCAAGGTAAGCAAGTAAATGCATGAACGAAGCATGGTTTGGAATTCTTTCTTTAATTATTTACGAATGGCAGACCAGTCAAAAAACGGCCCCGGGTCGGTCTTTCTACCCGGTGCAATATCGGAGTGTCCGGTAATCGCGGTAATTGGATAACGCTGTTGCAAGCCGGGCAACAACTGGTTAAGCGTCGCATACTGCAGCTGGGTAAAGGCTTCGTGGTCGCTGCCTTCCAGCTCAATTCCGACCGAAAAATCATTGCATCGTTCACGGCCTTGCCAGCTGGAGACACCAGCATGCCAAGCACGCTGATTGCAGGAGACGAACTGTATCAGTTCGCCATCGCGGCGTATCAGGAAATGCGATGACACCCTGAGTTGGTAGATGCTGGCGTAGTAGGGGTGAGCATCCGGGTTAAGGCAATTGGTGAACAACTCGATGATGCCGTTGCCGCCATATTCGCCCGGTGGCAGGCTGATGTTGTGGATGACGATCAGTGAAATATCGTTTTCTTTGGGCCTGGCATCAAAATTGGGAGAGGCAATCTGGCGTGCGCTGTTGGTATAACCTTGTTGATTTATTTTGATGCTATCCATGTGCTGGGCGTGAATATCCGATAAAATCCGCAACAAATTAATGACTAAGGCCGACTGTAATGGTTTTTCTGCAATTATTCCTGATGCTAATCGTGATTCTAATCGCGGCTGAGGTGTTCACCAATGCCCTTGAGCACTTGGGCGAGAAATTAAAGATATCGGAGGGCGTGACTGGTTCGTTATTTGCTGCCGTTGGAACCGCTTTGCCGGAAACTTCCATCCCTTTGCTGGCCTTGCTTGCTGGTACTCAAAACAAAGCAGTGAACGAGGAAATCGGGGTTGGTGCGATTTTGGGGGCGCCGTTGATGCTGGCAACGCTTTCCATTTCTTTGATGACTTTTGCTGTGCTGGCGCGTCGTGGCGCCAAGGGCAATTTCCACCCGGAGAAAACCGGCCTTAAACGTGACTTGGATTTCTTCATCGCCGCTTTTGGTTTTGCCACTATTGCACTCTTTATCCCGCATACGCAAACCGCGGTGCGTGCAGCTATCGGCTTTGTTATGGTGCTGATCTATTTTATCTACATCATGTTGACCATACGTGCCTCCAAAGCTTTGGTGAACGATGGACATGCAACAGAGGCCGATGAAGAGATGTTTTTATGCCGTATCGGTCTGCCCAACAAAATGCCGGTGATCATGCTGCAAATCCTGCTGGGCCTAGCCTTGCTCGTCGGCGGTGCTAAAGGCTTTATCCACGGCGTGGAGGCTGCAGCCGCTTTGCTCGGGATTTCCACACTCCTATTATCTTTGCTGATTATCCCGATTGCGACAGAGCTGCCGGAGAAGATCAACAGCATTCTTTGGGTGCGCCGCGGTAAGGATACCTTGGCATTTGGCAATATCACCGGCGCGATGGTGTTTCAGGGTACCCTGCTGCCAGCTATCGGCATTATGTTGACGCCATGGCAGCCGAGAACCGAAGTGCTGGCTGGTGTGGTGATTACTTTGCTGGCGGCTGTTTGGATGCGTTTTTTAGTTGCCAAGGGTGGTATCAAGATCTGGCACCTTTGGGTGAACGGTACGCTGTATCTGACTTATCTGGCGATTGCGCTCAGCTAGATTCTAGGCAAGTCAAAACTCATCTGCATCGTCGCTATCCTTGCTCAAGCCTAGCTTGGACAAGCGGTAGCGCAGGGTGCGGAAACTCACCCCCAGTAATTTCGCGGCAGCAGTCTTGTTTTGTCGCGTTTTTTCCAGTGCCTGCAAGATGGCCTGCTTCTCTATGGTTTCCAGATATTCAGGCAAGGGCAGGCCTTTGGCATCCACGGTGATCTGGTTAACTCGGAGATCGCTTTCCAGCAACAAGTCTTCCACTTCTATGGTCTGACCATCGCATAGGGCCAGTGCTCGTTCCAGTGCGTTTTCCAACTCTCGCACGTTGCCCGGAAAGCCATGTCTTGTCAGCACATTCATGGCTTTTTCCGAGATTTTTGGGGTGCTGCTGCCTAGCAGCCGGCATTGTTTTTCCAACAAGTACTGCGCCAGTAGCGGAATATCTGTCGGCATTTCGCGCAAGGCTGGCATTTTCAACTCAATGACGTTCAGTCGGTAATACAGATCTTGGCGAAACTGCCCACTTTCCATCATGGTGGAAAGATTGCGGTGAGTGGCGCTGATGATACGCACGTCGATGGGTTCTTCCTGAGTGCTGCCAACCATGCGCACTTTCTTCTCCTGTATTGCACGCAGCAGCTTCACCTGCATGGCCAGTGGCAGGTCTGCCACTTCATCAAGAAACAGAGTGCCGCTGTTAGCGGCATGGAACATGCCTTCTTTATCTTGCAATGCCCCGGTGAACGCGCCTTTCTTGTAACCGAAGAATTCACTTTCCATCAGGTTTTCCGGAATAGCGCCGCAGTTCACGGCGATAAATGGGCCATCGCGTCTGGAGCCATTGAGGTGGATTAAACGGGCTGCCAACTCTTTGCCGCTGCCAGATTCACCGCTGATATACACAGGTGCCTGGCTACGCGCCAGTTTTTCTATGAGGGTGCGCACCTGTTTGATGGGCGCAGAGTTACCTATCATGGTCAGGGCGCTGGCCAGAGGTTTTTCCGTGGTGGAAAGTTTCATGGCTGACTGGATAAGTGGGCGCAGCTGCTTGAGTGAGATGGGTTTGGTCAGGTAATCGAAGGCACCGGCTTTGAGTGCAGAAACAGCATTTTCGGGACTGCCAAAAGCGGTAATCACGGCAACTGGTAAGCCAGCGTAATGGTTGCTGATGTGGCGCACGAGATCCAAGCCGTTACCATCTGGCAGGCGCATATCAGTAATGCATAGGGCAAACTCCCGTTGTGACAGCAGGAATTTGGCATCACTGAGGTTACCTGCGCTCTCAGCTTCGATTCCCATGCGCTCCAGTGTGAGCACCAGCAGTTCCCGAATATCGGTTTCATCATCCACTATCAGGCAATTGGCTTTTTTTGTCATTTTTGCGCGATCTTGTTGAGCTGCAGGGAAAATACACTACCGCTTTCTGCTGCAACATATTTGAGGGTGGCGCCGTTAGCTTCGCATAATTCTCTGGCGATATATAGCCCTAAGCCGGTGCCTGTGGATTCAGTGGTAAAGAATGGTTCAAACAAGTGCTGTCGTATTTCGATGGGTATGCCCGGGCCGTCATCTACTACCTCGACTTGTATGTTGCTTGAGTCTGCTACAGCAACAACGCGTACGTTCAGGCTGTTTGCTGTATGTTTGCTGTGGCGCCAGCCATTGCGGCAAAGGTTCCACAGTATCTGGTGCAAATGGCGTTTGTCGAAGCTGATGTGGAGTGGGGTACTCCCGTTCTGCAGGCGAAAACCATCGTAAGTCACTTTTTCTGTCTGGCAGAACTGCTCGTGAAATTCATCCAAGAATTCGCAAAGGTCGATGGTTTCCTGATTCGTACGATCACGTCGGTTTAATTCAAGAATATCTTTTACCATCTGGTCCATGCGTTGCACGTTATCGGAGATGATTTGAAACATGCGTCGAGATGAGGCATCTTGATGGTCATCTTCTTGTAGCAACTGGTTGGCGTGGCTGATTGCACTGAGCGGATTACGAATCTCATGGGCAATATTGGCTGTGAGTCTGCCCAGTGCGGCCAGTTTTATTTGCTGGGCTTGTATCTGCATCTGGCTCCAGTCTTCAATAAAGATAACAGCTCCTTGCTTACGGTCTGTGCCTACCGGCATAAAGCGTAGTCTCAATTCACGATCCCGCCAGTTAAATTTTTGTGCATTCCTCGTACTGGTGAAGGTGTTTTCCACCCAATCTCTCATGAGTTGGGCAAGCTCTGGTGCGCATTCATCAAGCGTCTTGCCATACCAGGCTTTTTTGCCCAGATAGAGCAGACCTTCTGCCTGCACATTGTGGTGGCGCACCGTGTAATCTTTGTCTACAACGAGCACACCATCTTGCATTTCCTGTGTGATAAGCGCATTCACCTGCTCAAGGTTTTCAAGGTCCACTTCACGCTGGGTTGCCAGTGCCTCGCTTTGCAGAGTGCGCTTGGCAAAGCTATGCGCTAGCCAGGCGGTGGCAAAGCAGCTCAGGCAGAGCATCACGGCATGGGTGTAATCGTCGTAATGTTCTTGCCAGGAAACCAACTGGTAAGATTGCTCCAGCAATAGTGCGATGCTGGCCAGTGCAGCATAGAACAGGGCCAGGCGTCCTTGGCTAATAAGGCTGGCGGCTGCGATTGCTACCACCAGCAAAACGCCTATGCCGCTTTTGATTCCTCCTGCCGAGTACATGAGGGCAACGATGAAAACGATATCAGTAGAAGTTTGCTGAGTGACCTGTCGGTCAAAATCAGGCCAGCGCAACCAGGTAGTGCTTGTTGCGAGAAGGCTGAATATCAGATAACCGATAGCCAGCTTGAAATAGAGCGGGGCGTTGTAGTTTTCCCAAACAGGCTGCTCCCTGAATGCGAAATAAGAAAAGATGAAGATGACAGTGAGGCTAATCCGGTAGAGATTGTAATAGCCCATGGAGCGCCAGTAGGTGGCGCTGGCTGGCTGAAGGCTGATACCGGGGTTGTCAGTCATGCTGCTTGCTGTGTTCTTCACAGCAGAAATATTGCTGGTTTACCAGCAGACTCTCACTTTTGGGCAAATGCACGCCACAGTGTTGGCAACGCACCATGTCTTCGTTTTGGGGTTTGGCTTGCGGTGCTTGCAGGCTTTTGTTGTAGCGCTTGATGATGGTGATGATTAACCAGACACCGATTGCCAGTAAGATGATTTTTCCCATAAGCCTGTGCGTAAAGAGAGTTGTTGTGAATGATTGTAACGAAAAGCCGTTCTTTGAACAAAATCAAACCTGATATACTCGAAACGAGCAGGAGCGTGAATCCCACGGTCCTTGCCCAAATAACTTAAAGATATGGCAACTGCACAGGAACTTTCTGATTTTCTCGCTCAAACTGAGCGCCGCGCATTCAAGCAGACCGTGTATGCCGTGCGTGATGAGCAGGCCGCCCTGGATATTGTGCAGGATGCCATGCTCAAATTGGCACAAAGCTATGCAGCCAAACCTGTGGCTGAGTATCCCATGCTGTTTCAGCGCATATTGCAAAATGCCATGCGTGATTATTGGCGTCGGCAGAAAGTGCGCAATCTGTGGACTACCTTGCTATCCTCATTTGGTGGCAGTGAGGAAGATGACGATGAGCGTGACCCGCTGGAGACTTTGTCAGCCGGGGATGCGAACGAGGAGCCAGATGCACAGCTTGAGCGTAGCCAAACCATTGCTATAATTGAACAGGCTTTAGAAAAATTACCGGCACGTCAACGCGAGGCATTCATGCTGCGTTACTGGGAGGATATGGATGTAGCCGAAACTGCTATGGTCATGGGTTGCTCCGAGGGGAGTGTCAAAACCCATTGCTCACGTGCAGTCCACAGTCTGGCCGCAATGCTTGAAAAGCGCGGTTTGCGAACTGTCGGAGTCAAATCATGAAAAAAGATCAGGATATCATCGCAAAAGAAATCATCAGCCTACTGGACGAAAGCGCCCAGGGAATTGATTCGTCTGTTGCTGCCAGACTGAGTGGAGCACGTCGTCTGGCGGTGGCTAGGATGCAGCAGGCTCAGTCGGTCGCTGGTCATGGCGGATTGACCCATCTGATGAATGAATTCATGCACCAGCATCGTGTGCTGGTGTCTGCTGGTTTGCTATGCAGTGCTATTTTGGTGGCTTTTGTTGTGACACAGCAGTTTTCCCAAGATGCACTGGAGCAAAGCGATGCATTTCTGCTCGGTTCAGAGCTGCCCCCCGAGGCTTTTCTTGATAAAGGTTTTGATACATGGGTAGAACAAAGCTCGGAGCACTGATTCTGCTGGTAGCCGTGGCAAGTGGTTTTGCCTATGCTGAAGAAAAATCAATGGCTGATCCCAAGTGGTCACAATTGACAGAAGAGCAACACAAGGTGCTTGCACCGTTGGCGGAAGAATGGGATACGCTGCGTCCATGGCAACGTGAAAAGATGCTGGATATTGCTCGTGATTACGGCAAGATGAGTCCTGAGCGCCAGCAACGGGTGCAAAAAAGACTTTCCAACTGGAGTCGCATGACACCTTTTGAGCGTGAGAATGCGCGCAAGAAATATCAGCAGTTCCAAGCGATGAGCCCCGAAAAGAAAGAAGCGCTACGCAAGAAGTGGAACGAATATCAGCAGATGCCTCAAGAGCAGCGTGCTGCTTTGCGTAAGGAACATCCTGAGCTTTACGGCTCCGACGATCTCGATAACTAAGCTATTTTGCTATCCTCTGAAAACTTGCCTAACGCCAGCTTGCTGAAACGATTTGCCAGCATGCTTTATGAAAGTATGCTGGTCATTGCCATCCTGGCCCTGGCTACTTTTTTGTTCCGTCTTGGCTTTGGTGATGCCACCGAGGGTATGAAGCGTCACGTCTTGCAGCTTTATTTGTGGCTGACTACTGCGATTTACTTTATCTGGTGCTGGTTGCGTGGTGGCCAGACTTTGGCCATGCAAACTTGGCGTATCCGGCTATTGCATATCTCTGGTCAGCCTTTGAGCTTGTCGCTTGCAGTAGAGCGTTATGTGCTGGCAAGCATTGGCCTGATGTTCTTTGCAGCAGGTTTTCTGTGGGCGTTTTTTGACCGAGACGGCCAATTCCTGCATGACAGACTGACCGGTTGCCGTATTGTGCAGGAGCCGAGACCGGCCCCCTGATACCTATCGCCGTTCTATCCAGAACAGCATGAACAACCCTGCCATCAGAAACAGCAGTGTAGGTACTACCGCACTGAACAAGGCAGACCAGTCATTCAGTAAGCCAAGGTGTACGAATACCCGGTTCAATACCTGATAGACGATACCGAGCATGATGCCAGCAAATATTTTGGCACTGGTGCCGCTGGAACGTTGCTGCAAAAAGCCGAATGGCAAAGCCAGCACGATCATCACCATACATGCAACCGGATAAATCATTTTTGACCAAAGTGCGATCTCGTGACGGGAGGTTTTTTGCTTGTTGGCACTCAGGTGGCGGATAAAGAAGTAGAGATTCCAGGCCGACATTTTTTCTGGCACTACCAGCAACACATTCAGCAGCTCTGGTCTTATCAGAGATTGCCAGTTGGCCTGAGGGAAAAAGTTGGAGCGTATCTTGTTATCTTCAAACAGCGTTTGTGTGACGCTGTGCAGGTTCCAACTCTTGCCTTCAAAACTGCCGCTTTTAGCATTGCTGATCGAGCGCAGACGAAAGTCTGGATCGAATTCATAAATGTGGATATTGAGCAGACCGGTGTCTGGTAGTACGTCCTCAACATTGACAAAGCTATTGCCGTCTTTAACCCAAAGGCCGGAGCGGAAATCCTGAGCAACCACCGAGTCGGTGGCCTTGATGCGTATACGCTGGGCAGTCTTTTCGGTGTAGGGTGCTACCAGTTCTCCGACAAGAAACGTTACGACGGCAAAGATCAGTCCTACCCGCAGTAGTGCCATCGCAATTTTGTAGATTGATACGCCGCTGACACGCAGCACGATGAGCTCGGAATGGCGCGAGAACTGACTGAGGGCATACATGGTGCCGACCAGCACTGCGACCGGCACTACCTCATAGACATGACCAGGGGCGCTTAGAATGACGAAAAGCAAGACCTTGCCTATGCCATAACTACCTTTGCCTATTCGCTCTAACTCCTGTATCAAGTCGAAGAAAGAGAACATTGCCAGCAGCGCCAGCATGATCAGCATGATGCTGGAGACGACTTCCTCGGCAAGGTAGCGGTTGAGTATCCTCATTTGAACCACAACCTTGGTATCAGCGGCAATTGGAAAATGCGGCGATAGAACATGTAGATGGTTAACAGCAGGAAGAATGCATGTACCGGCCACAGACCAATAAACGGCGTGATCTTGCCTTGGGTCAGCCAGGCTTGCATGATGCTGAGAAGATTGTTGTAGATAACATAGATCATTAGCGCCATCATCAGGTTGGCAGAGCGGCCTGAGCGTGGATCTACAAAGCTCAAGGGAATGGCCAGCAAGACCAAGATAAAAGCCGAGATTGGAGTGGCCAGTCTCCATTGGATCTCGGCAATGTTGTCCAGACTATGGTTTTGCAGTAGTTCCAGACTGGCTCGCGACTGGGTGCTTGGGGGTTCTTCCTTGACTTCGGCAGGTTCGATACGAATGGCGTAGCGCTCAAATTCAGTTGTTGAGAACTCAGGTGTGTTGGGTTTGCCTTCATAACGGCGACCATTTTCCATGACTAGAAAACTGTCACCGTTTTCTTCGGAAACTCGGTGCCCCTTGGCTGCGACTACAATACCCAGACGTTTGTGTTGTATCGATTGTACAAAGATGTTTTTGACAACATTGCCTAGCTGGTCAAAGCTTTCCACAAAGAATACGCGGTCAGCATGGCTTGATTCCTTAAAGACTCCAGGGCTGATCGATGCCAGTTCATCGCGGGCTTTGAGCTGGTTTTTGAAGTCAGCGCCTTTGTGGGTAGCCCAAGGGGTAACAAACAAGCTTAGGAAGGCAATCACCACAATCACAGGCAATGAGAATGACAGCACAGGTTTGACCCAGCCGGCGATTCCCAGACCCGAGCTGAACCAGACCACCATCTCACTATCACGATGCCAGCGCGTGAGTGTTAGCAAGACGGCCAGAAATATCGTCAAAGAAAGTAGCATGGGCAGGAACCTGAGCATGCTGAAACCCAACAAAGTATTAATCGCATCGCTGGCAAGGCTGCCCTTTGCGGCTACGCCAATGTAATAGGCTACGCGCTGGGCAATAACAATTCCGACCAGAATCAGGAACGCGCCACCGGCGGTGCTGACCAGTTCGTGTTTGAGCGAGCGAGTAAATAACATGTGAGTCGGTTTAGTGTTTTGACAAGGGCCGAAAACGAAGGATAATTCAGAAAGATTAATCGAAAGGATGTATTGCATGGAATTTAGCATAAAAAGCACTAGTCCGGAAAAACAACGTAAGGATTGTGTTGTGGTTGGCGTTTTTGATACACGCAAGTTGTCTGATGCTGCAGCGGCGCTGGATAAGGCATCTGATGGTTACCTGACTACAGTGCTGCGTCGTGGTGATCTCGATGGCAAGCTGGGTTCCACTTTGTTGCTGCATAGCGTGCCGGGGACCCTGGCTGAACGTGTTCTGCTGGTAGGCTTGGGCAAACAGGCTGAGTTTGGCGAAAAGGAATATCGTCAGGCTGTGCGTGCATCTATCAAGGCTTTGTCCGTCGGCAGTGTGAATGATATTGCTAGTTTCTTGGCTGAACTGCCGGTGAAAAAGCGTGATGCAGCATGGAAGCTGGCACACTTTGCCGAAGTGGCTCTGGATGTGACCTATCGTTTTGAGCAGATGAAAGGCAAAAAAGACAAGCAGGACAAACCTAAAGCTGTTTCCAAGGTACTGGTCAGCTTACCCAAGCCAGAGCTTGCTGCTGGTGAGACAGGACTCAAGCAGGGTCTGGCGATTGCATCAGGTGTGCGTTTTGCCAAAGACCTTGGCAACCTGCCGCCTAATGTGTGCACACCTACCTATCTTGCAGAACAAGCTCAGGCATTGACCAAAACACATGGTTTAAAAGTACAGGTACTTGAACGTGCCGAGATGCAAAAACTGGGCATGGGTTCTTTCCTTGGTGTTTCACAGGGTAGCCATCAGCCACCCAAGCTGATTGTGATTCAGCATCACAAGGGCAAGAAGAACCAGAAGCCAGTGGTGCTGGTCGGTAAGGGCATCACTTTCGATACCGGCGGGATTTCTCTCAAACCCGGTGCAGATATGGATGAAATGAAGTACGACATGTGTGGCGCGGCTAGTGTGTTGGGCACTATGAAAAGTGTTGCTGAGCTTGACCTACCCATGAATGTGATCGGTATCGTACCGACCTGTGAAAATATGCCAGATGGCAATGCCATACGTCCAGGCGATGTGCTGACCAGCATGTCCGGTCAGACGATTGAGGTATTAAATACCGATGCTGAAGGTCGCCTTATTCTGTGTGATGCCCTGACTTATGCCGAGCGTTTTGAACCTGCTGCCGTAGTGGATGTAGCTACCTTGACCGGAGCCTGCGTGATTGCACTGGGTCATCATGCCAGTGGTCTCTTCAGCAACAAGGATGCGTTGGCCAAGGAGTTGTTGCAGGCGGGTGAAGAGGCTTTGGATCGTGCCTGGCATATGCCGATGTGGGATGATTATCAAGGCCAGTTGGACAGCAATTTTGCTGATATGGCAAATATCGGTGGTCGTGCTGGTGGCAGTATTACGGCTGCCTGTTTCCTCTCCCGTTTTGCCAAGAAATATGATTGGGCGCATCTGGATATCGCCGGGACAGCCTGGAAGTCAGGTAAGGAGAAAGGCTCAACGGGGCGCCCGGTGCCATTGTTGACACAATTTGTCATGCAGCGCGCGGAAAAAGCCTGATTACGCAAATGACGCGCGTCGAGTTTTTTTTCAATGTAGAGAACAAGCCGGCAAGAATTGCCAGTCTCGCAGAGAGCGCCTGCAAAAAAGGCCGCAAGCTGATGGTGTTTGCGCCGGATGCCTCTACCGCTAGCTCGCTGGAGCGCTATCTGTGGACATATCCACCTATAGGCTTTCTGCCTAATTGCAATCCACAAAATCGTTATGCAGAGCAGACACCGATTATTGTCGATTGGCAGGGAAGCAAACTGATTCATGATGATGTGCTGATCAATTTACAGACTCAGTATCCACCGTTCTTCAGCCGCTTCCGCCGTCTAATTGAGATCGTGGGGGTGGATGAGGCTGACAAGGCTGATGCCAGAATTCGCTACCGCTTTTATCGTGACCGTGGTTATGAAATCCGGTCGTTTGATGCTAATGGAGCCAGTTTATGAGTCAGGATGCCTCACCCAAGGATAATCTGGCACAGGTGCTCAACCGAATTAATACGCTCACCAAGCATCAGGAGTCCAGCGATATCCCGGTGCTGACTGAAGTATTTGATGGCGAACCTACCTTGTTGGCTGAGGCCTCCGAGATTCCGGTGCTGAACGAGATTGCCGATCTGGAGATGCTGGCTCCTCCCATGCTGAACGCAGATGTCCTGCTTGCAGAAATGATGCCGGTGATTCAGGCGGCGGTTAGGTCTGCTATCAAGGCAGAGCTGGCCGGGATTGAGAGTACTCTGGCCAGCAAACTTGAAAAAGAGTTGCTGGAAGTCCTGAAACAGCGCTTAGGCGCTGCCCAGTAGTTTCTCGTAGGCCGCTGCATCCAGCAGGTGGTTGATTTCTTCTGCATGGCTGGATTTAAATTTGAATATCCAGTTTTTGTAGGGATGGTCGTTAATCAACTCAGGGTTGCCTTGCAATGCTTCATTGATTGCCACGACCACCCCACTCAGCGGGGCATGCAAGTCTGAGCCGGTTTTGACCGACTCAACCAGGCCGCAAGGCTTACCTGCAGTGATGGTTGTCCCGACCTTGGGCGCTTCTACGTAGACAATGTCGCCCAGCAAATCTTGTGCGTAATCCGTAATACCGGCAAGCCAGTCGCCATCGGTATCCTGATATGCCCACAGGTGTTCTGTAGAATAGTGATAGTTTTCAGGTGTTTTCATATGGAAAGTATTCAAATTTGCCTGTGTATATTGTCGCATAAATATTGCATGTGATAGATTGAAGACAATCTAAGAAAGTTTCTAAAGAAATGCATGTATGTTGATGACAAATAGAAATATTTTGGATAATATCGGCCTAAATGATTTTTGATGGGAAACAACAATGATACGGAAATTAATACTGTTGTGTGCAGCACTCACAATAGCTATGCCTGCAATCTCTGTAGAGGCGGCACAGAAAAAATCCGGCAAGCGTATTTCCGTTTCCAGCAAGAACAAGGTTTCAGGCAAGCGTATCATCCGCACAATCCGTGCAGATCACAAATATCAGGTACAAAACGTTAATTACAACCGCAGTGTGTTTCAGGATGAAACGCATGATGGGGTTTTACAACTAGCTTCATCCAAGGCGCTGATCGTCAATCAGGAAACAGGGGAGACCTTGTACGCTAAGAGTACGGATGTTTCCACTCCGATTGCGTCGGTGACTAAACTGATGACGGCCATGGTCATGCTGGATGCCAATCTGCCTATGGATGAATACCTGACAATTTCTGAGGCAGATGTCGATCTGCTTAAAGGCACCAGTTCCCGACTGCGTCTTGGTACCGAGCTGACACGCGCAGAGTTGTTGCAACTGGCTATTATGGCTTCAGAGAACCGTGCAGCTTCTGCACTGGGTCGTAATTATCCCGGCGGTTTGACTGCATTCGTTGCCGCTATGAATGCCAAGGCCTTGCAACTAGGCATGATGCATACACGCTTCCTTGATCCAACTGGCTTGAACAGCGGCAATGTCTCGACCGCTGAAGATCTGGTGAAGATGGTGCGAGCTGCTTACCAATATCCACAGATTCGCCAAGTCAGTACTTCTGGTGCGCATGAGGTAAGTGTGCGCGGGCAGCGTAATCCTGTGCATTTTGTTAATACCAATATCCTTGTGCGCAACAGTGATTGGGTCATAGGTCTGTCCAAGACTGGCTATATCAATGAAGCAGGCCGTTGTCTGGTGATGCAAGCGGAGATTGCTGGTCAGCCACTGATTATTGTGCTGTTGGATTCATGGGGCAAGTATTCAAGAATCGGCGATGCACAGCGTATACGCAAATGGATAGAAAGTAGTAATGCCAGCCGCCATTTGGGTTGATTGGTGTAAATGAATACAAAAAAAGCGGCCAATGGCCGCTTTTTTTTGGCTATAGGGAAATTAACTTGCGCTGACTTTCTTGGCCGGCTTTTTGGCTGTGCTTGTTTTCTTGGTCGGTGTCTTTTTTGCAGTCGTCTTGCTTGCTGCTTTTTTAGCGGCTGGCTTTTTCTTGGCAGGGGCTTCTTTTTCCGCTTTGGCTGCCAACAATTCAAGTGCTTCTTCCAAAGTCAGTGTTTCCGGGGTCACACTCTTGGGCAGGGTTGCGCGAATCTTGGCATGCTGCACATAAGGACCATAACGCCCAGAATAAACCTCAATATTGCCTTCAGACGTAGGGTGGGCTCCCAGATCACGTAAAGGTGCCGGCCCAGAGTTTGCCTGCGCCAGTAACTCGACTGCGCGAGCCATATCAATATCAAACACGCTGTCGGTCTTGGGGATGGATTTGAATTTGCCATCGTGATTGACATAGGGCCCGAAGCGACCAATATTGGCGACAACCTTCTTGCCGGTTTCTGGATGCTGGCCGAGG
>CAYXMC010000003.1:0-21879 GCA_964466095.1 uncultured Methylophilaceae bacterium
GATGATTTTGAGTCTTGCCCGCGCGGTCTCTGACAACGGGTTTTGGTAAAGCAGGATACACACGCTTTTGGCAGAACCGCGCCCTACCCGCCCGCGCAGCTGGTGCAGCTGGCTTAGGCCCATGCGCTCGGCATGCTCAATAACCATGAGGCTGGCGTTGGGGACATCCACCCCCACCTCGATGACCGTGGTGGCCACTAGCAGCTGAATCTCGCCCTGACTAAAGGCCAGCATGACGGCTTGTTTCTCCGCAGGCTTCATGCGGCCATGCACCAGCCCAACTTTTAAATCCGGAAAGGCAGCTTGCATGTCGGTATAAGTATCCATGGCGGTTTGCAATTGCAGGGCTTCGGATTCTTCAATCAGCGGGCACACCCAATAGGCCTGCTTGCCTTGGGCACAGGCTTCACGCACCCTTGCCAACACTTCCTCGCGCCGGGTATCGGCCACCAGTTTGGTGCTGATAGGTGTGCGGCCGGGCGGAAGTTCGTCGATCACGGAAACATCGAGATCAGCAAAATAGCTCATGGAAAGTGTGCGCGGGATGGGGGTCGCCGACATCATGAGTTGATGCGGCGCACTGGTTTTATCGGTCTGGCCTTTTTGTCTGAGTGACAAGCGCTGTTGTACGCCAAAGCGGTGTTGTTCATCCACAATCACCAGCCCGAGGTTGGCAAACTGCACATGCTCCTGAAACAGGGCATGCGTACCGACGGCCAACTTGGCAGTGCCGCTGGCAATATGTTCCAGCGAGGCAGTGCGCTCTTTTTTCGGCCGGCTACCAGACAGCCAGACAATCTCCACCCCCAGTGGCTGCAGCCAGTGCTGCATCTTTTTATAGTGTTGCTCGGCCAGAATCTCGGTGGGCGCCATGATGGCGACCTGATAACCGTTTTCTATGGCCTGCAAGGCAGCAATGGTGGCAACAATGGTCTTGCCGCTGCCAACATCGCCCTGAAGCAGGCGTTGCATGGGGTAAGGCTGGCTGAGATCGACGCTGATCTCTTTGGCAACTTTTTGCTGCGCATTGGTCAGGCTAAACGGCAGGCTGCCGAGCAAGCCAGCCACCAGCGTGGCAGATGGCTTGAAAACGGGCGCACCTTGCACCTTGCGGCGGGCATAGTGCTGACGCATGGAAAGCTGCTGCGCCAGAAGTTCATCAAAAGCCAGGCGCTGCCATTCAGCAGTAGTTCGCTCGGAAAGCGCAGTGAGGTTAGCCTCTGGTGTTGGGTGGTGCAGCGCCAGCAGGGCCTGCCTGAAACTGGGCAGATAACGCTGCTTATACACCCCGGCAGGCAGGGTTTCGCCGAGATCGCCGTTTTCCAGCGCCCAGGCAATCCACTTGCGTAGCGTAGCCTGCGACATGCCAGCGGTGGTGGGGTAAACCGGGGTCAGGTTTTCCTGTACCGGGGTGGATTCACGCACAGCGCGAAACTGCGGGTGCACCATCTCATAACCGAAAAAGCCGTGGCGTACCTCGCCAAGTGCGCGGATCTGTGCGCCTTCGCGCAGGGCGTTGATCTGGCTGGGGTAAAAATTGAGGAAGCGTAAGGTCAGAACACCGCTGGCATCTTGCAAGCGACAAATCAGGGCTTTGCGTGGCTTGTATTGGACTTCTGCGTGGACGATCTCGCCTTCCACTTGGGCTTGATCGCCCAGCCGCAGGTCGCGGATGGTAGTGATACGGGTTTCGTCTATATAACGAAGCGGGAGGTGCAGCAACAAGCCCTGAACATCATGAATACCCAGCTTGTGCAAACCCGTGAGTACGGGTTTGGTGATGCCTTTGATGTCTGCGAGTTTGGTCAGGGCCTGTCACCTCATGCGGTGGGGATTACAGTTCGATCACTCCGTCTGCTTCCACCAGCGCACCGCGTGGCAGGGAGGCAACGCCGACTGCGGCACGCGCAGGATATGGCTGGGTGAAATACTCGGCCATGATGCTGTTCACCAGCGCAAAGTTGGACAAATCGGTGAGGAAAATATTGAGCTTGACCACATCTGCCAGCGAGCCACCTGAAGCTTCTGCCACTGCTTTGAGGTTGGTGAAGACACGGTGTACCTGAGCCTCAATGCCTTCCACCATTTGCATGGTGGCCGGGTCCAGCCCGATCTGGCCGGAAAGGTAAACAGTGTTACCGACTTTCACCGCTTGTGAATAAGTGCCTATGGCTTGAGGCGCATCATTGGTCTGGATAATTACTTTGGTTGCCATTTCTATTCCTGAATCACTCTGAATTAAAAGATTGACCCGCCATTTGGGCGGGGTTTTGACTAGTATTGTAACAACTTACCGGTAAACCGGAGAATTTACGGGCTAATCGCGGTTGATGGCGGCGAGAACATCCTGCTCATTGCTGGCCAAGTGGGCATCGTAAGATGGCAAGACATCGGCCACGATCTCCAGCTTTTTCCATGGGGCAGCCGGGGTTTCGCATTGTGCCTTGGGCACAAAGCCGGATTCTTCCTTGAGCTCCATCTTGTGAATATAGCGCGGGCAATTGGGAAAGGTCTCGCGCACTTTGACACGCACAATCACCCTCGCCTCCGGCCAATGCGCAAGCAGCGGGTCATCCATGACGATGCTGGCTTTGCCATTGACGCGGACTCTGGCCTGACGCTCGAAATCAATAAAGAGCAGGCCTACCTCACCATTCACCAGCACATTACCGGCCGACATGAACATGCCGTTGCCATCGTAGATGGGAAAAGCCAGTGTGGTTTCATCCACCACCTTGACCAAGCCTCTGGCACCCCCCTTGTAGGAACAATTGGCCTGACCTTTATCATCTACCGTTGCCAGAAAAAACATATTCTGGGCCTCGATAAACTCGGCATCCGGCGGGCTGATAGTGGGCTGAATGATGCCGCCCTGCAAGCGGTCAGCCAGGCGGCGTGTATCAAATTCGTCCTGCAACTGGCGATTACCAGCGTGGAAATACTCGGTCATGACTCCTCCGTGACAATTTTAATTATTGGATACGTTGTTCCGTACCTGTGCCTTTAAGTCGGTTGATGCGCACCACATCGGGAATCTTGCGCAGGCGTCGCATCAAATCGGCCAGGTGCACGCGGTCTTGCACCTGCACGGTGAAATTCATATTGGTGTAGGCACTATTGTCAGATTCTTCCATGCTGACGTTGTCAATATTGGAACCGGCTTCGGCAATGCCTGCAGCGATCTTGGCCAGCATACCTCGCTTGTTGGCAGCTGCCAGCTTGAGATTGACCTTGAACAGACGCTTACTGTCTGGGTCCCATTCCACATCCAGCCATTTTTCAGGATCAACGCGGAATTTGCGAATAGCCGGACAATCATGAGTATGAATGACCAAGCCCTTATCCTTATTGATGAAGCCGAGAATCGGATCACCCGGGATGGGACGGCAGCACTGGGCAAACTGCACGGCCATGCCTTCGGTGCCGCGTATGGTGATGGTGCCTAACGGTTTATTGGTGTGCTTGGCGTGACGTTCGCCCTGCTCATCACCCATGGCCAGCAACTGGTGCGCCACCATCACATTGAGACGTTTGCCGAGACCGATATCAGTCAGGATTTCTTCCTTGCTCTTGGCGCCATAGTCGCGCAGCAGCTTTTGCCAGCTCTCGTCGGTAATCGACGCCATATCAGCATGCAAGGCGCGCAGCGCCTGATTGAGCATGCGCTCACCGAGATGGGCGGATTCCGTAGACTGCATGGATTTCAGGAAATGGCGAATGTGGGCGCGCGCCTTGCCGGACACCACATAGTTCAGCCAGGCTGGATTAGGGTGGGCATGCGCCGCAGTAATGATCTCCACATGGTCACCGTTGTGCAGCTCTGTGCGCAGTGGCGCCAGCTCTTGATTGATCTTGACTGCCACGCAGCGATTGCCGATATCGGTATGCACTGCGTAGGCGAAGTCCACTGCCGTCGCGCCCTTGGGCAAGGCCATGATCTTGCCTTTGGGGGTGAACACATAGACTTCATCCGGAAACAGATCCACTTTGAAATGTTCGAGAAATTCCAGTGAATCCGCACTTTCACTCTGGATATCCAGCAGACGTTGCAACCATTGGTGCGTCTGCTGCTGCAAAGCCGTCAAATGTGCATCTGTAGTCTTGTATAGCCAGTGGGCTGCCACGCCGGCATCGGCGATGTTGTGCATCTCGCGGCTGCGTATCTGTATCTCGATAGGCGTGCCAAACGGGCCGAACAGCGTGGTATGCAGGGATTGATAGCCATTGGCCTTGGGAATGGCGATGTAATCCTTGAACTTGCCGGGGATGGGTTTATAGAGACCGTGCAGTATGCCCAAGGTCAGGTAACAACTGGGCAAATCCTTAACGATGACGCGAAAACCGTAGAT
The DNA here is from genome assembly GCA_964466095.1 of uncultured Methylophilaceae bacterium. Lineage (GTDB taxonomy): Bacteria > Pseudomonadota > Gammaproteobacteria > Burkholderiales > Methylophilaceae > CAYXMC01. Next base: position 4,350 of record CAYXMC010000003.1, read on the forward strand.
ATCGTGAATCTGCGAAAAGGTCACCGTCTTGCCTATCATCTTTTTATAGATGCTATAGAGGTGCTTTTCGCGACCAGTGACTTCAGCATCAACCTGATGCTCTTCAAGTTTGTGCTTAATCGCCTCAAGTATTTTGGCCACCACTTCCTTGCGGTTACCACGCGCAGCCAGAATCGCTTTAGTAATAACGCGATAGCGCATAGGGTAAAGATACTTGAAGCTTAAATCTTCCAGCTCCTGATAGATGCTGTTGAGGCCGAGACGATTGGCGATAGGTGCGTAAATTTCCAGCGTTTCTTTGGCGATACGGCGCTGCTTTTCCGGCTTCATGAAGTCAAGCGTCTGCATGTTGTGCAGTCGATCTGCCAGCTTGACCAGTATCACCCGCACATCCTGCGACATGGCCAGCAGCATCTTGCGAAAATTCTCAGCCTGCGCCTGTGTCGCACTCTGGAACTCGATCTTGTCGAGCTTGGAAAGACCATCAACCAGCTCTGCGACCTGCTTACCAAACTGGTCGCCGACCTCTTGCTTGGTAATACCGGTATCTTCCACCACATCATGCAAAAGAGCGGCAATAATGGTGGGCGTATCCATATGCAGATCTGCCAGCACACAGGCAACAGAAACCGGATGGCTGATATAAGGTTCGCCGCTCTTGCGGAACTGGCCTTCATGGGCAGTAGCGCTGAACTGATAGGCAGACCAGACATGACTAATATCGTCTGGCTTCAGGTATTGCCTTAGCTTGAGGGTAAGTTGGGAATCTTCGGTATCTGCAGGCAAAAGGGGTGCTGCAGGTTTTGCAAATTCTGCCGGGCGTTTTGCAGAAGTGTGAGGCATGAATGCTCTCTATTGAAAACTGGTGGTCTGGCTTGCCAGCCAGTCGCGGGGCGATCAACCACGCGACAAAGCTGGCTGGTACTTAGGCGTGGCCGCGGTTAAGCACCTCTAAACCCACCTTGCCAGCAGCGATCTCGCGCAATGCCAGCACAGTGGACTTATCCTTCAGGCCATGGGTGTTCACCATGGGTTCAGAGCCATTAGCCAATTGACGGGCGCGGTAAGCAGCCACCAGTGTCAATTGAAAACGATTAGGAATTCTTTCCAAACAATCATCAACGGTAATACGAGCCATGAGAGTATCTCCAGATTACATTAACTAAAATCAGGTCAGCGATTGCAGCATCTTGTCATGCCGACGCAATTGCTTGTCGCGTTTGAGGCGCTGGGTGCGAACGATGGCGAGTAAATCCTGCAATGCCATCTCGAATTTGTCGTTAATTGTAACATAGTCGAACTCGCCGACGTGGCTCATCTCCTCGCGAGCGGCTGCCAAGCGTTTGCTGATCACTTCAGCACTATCCTGCCCCCGACCATGCAGTCGCCGCTCAAGCTCTTCAATGGAAGGAGGCAGCACAAAAATACTGACGGCGTCAGGATACAAATGCCGCACCTGCTCGGCACCTTGCCAGTCGATCTCAAGAATGATGTCCTGATCTGACTCCAGTGCCTGATTGACCGTGCTTTGGGCAGTGCCGTAACGAGAGCCATGCACGTAGGCGCTTTCGAGGAATTCACCACGATTGAGCATCTCAATGAACTTGGGCTCATCGACAAAATGATAATGTACACCGTCCACCTCACCCGGACGCGGCTGGCGCGTGGTGTAGGAAACGGATAATTTGACCTGCGGGTCAGCCGCAAGCAAAGCCTTGACCAGACTGGTTTTGCCGGCGCCGGATGCTGCGGTGATGATAAAAAGATTACCTGTCATTTCTTTACTCTGTTACTCAATATTCTGTATCTGCTCGCGCATCTGCTCTATCAGTATCTTCAGGCTCATGGACACCTGTGACACCTCGGTGGAAACCGACTTGGAGCCCAAGGTATTGGCCTCGCGGTTCAGTTCCTGCATCAGGAAATCAAGACGTTTACCGGCAGAGCCCTTGGCGTCAAGTATGCGTTTGACCTCATCGATATGTGCAGTCAAGCGAGTCAATTCTTCATCCACATCAATGCGCTGGGCAAACAGCACCAGCTCCTGGCGGATGCGGTCTTCATCCACGGTTTTCATGGTTTCAAGCAATTTTTGTGTCAGCTTTTCCTGGTAAAGCTTCACCTGCTCGGGCAGCAAAGGTTTAACCTTGGCAACCAGCGCTTCCATCTCTGCCAGACGCTCCAGAATGATCGCCTTCAACTTGGCGCCTTCTCGGGCACGCGCTGCAGACATATCATCGAGCACTTGATTGAGGCTGTACCTGACCGCTTCGGCCAATGCCTCCTGATTCATGCTGTCACCCACCAGCACACCGGGCCAACGTAACACGTCAGCCACACTCAAGCCCCGGCTGTCGGGGAAATATTGCTGTACTGCGGCCGACATGCCCGCCAATTGCTGCAATACGGCCTGATCCAGTTCTGCTGGTTTGCTGGCATCCGCACGCTTGACGAAACTCATGCGGCACTCGACTTTGCCGCGACCCAACTTGGCGCTGATCAGCTCGCGCGCGAGTGGCTCAAAACTGCGCAGGTTTTCATCCAGTTTCATCAGTAGCTCAAGGTAGCGATGATTGACTGAACGCAATTCCAATACCAATACACCGTCTGGAGTTTCGTGCTCCAGCGATGCGAATCCTGTCATGCTGTAAATCATGGGATCACAAACCAATCCGAATAAATTAAAACATGGTATCAAATCGCACAGGATTCATGCCAAAATAGCTCAAATTTTAATCGGTTACAGCGACTTATCAGCGATTCAATCAATGCCGGCCAATAACAATCAGGCGCTACCAGTTGGGTACAAGCTACAAGACTACGAAATCAGGAAAGTACTGAGTGCGGGTGGGTTCAGCTTTGTATATATTGCCCGCGATGCCGATAAAAAGACTGTTGCCATCAAGGAATACTTGCCGACTTTTATCGGCCTGCGCACCGAAGGCGACAAAGTACAAGTGCCTTCGGATGAAGCGCTAAACGCATTCCGGCATGGTCTCAAATGCTTTTTTGAAGAAGGCCGCGCCCTCGCCAACATTGATCACAAGAATATCGTACGCGTGTTGAATTTCTTCCGCGCCAATGACACGGTTTATATGGTCATGAAATACGAGCGCGGCAAATCCCTGCAGGAATATATCTTAGGTCAGCAGGAGCCGGTGTCAGAAAACTTTATTCGCCGCGTTTTTAGCGAACTGTTGAATGGCTTGCGTGAAGTCCACACACACAAGCTACTGCATCTGGACATCAAGCCCGCCAATATCTATATCCGCATAGACGGCTCACCCGTATTACTTGATTTCGGCTCTGCCCGGCAAACGCTTACTGAGGTGCAATCGCTATTGCCACCCAGTTTTACGCCAGGATTTGCCGCACCTGAGCAATATATAGACCGCAATCTGCTCGGCCCTTGGAGCGATATTTACAGCGTAGGTGCTACCATGTATTCCTGCCTGGCACGAGCAGCCCCTATCAGTGCAGACAAGCGCCTGAACAAGGATATTCTGCTGCCAGCAGTCAAACTGGGTAAGGACGTATATTCCAAGAACCTGCTGCAACTAATCGACAAGTGCATGGCTCTAGATCACTTGGAGCGCCCACAAAGCATGTTTGCCCTGCAAAAAGCCTTGCTTGAAGATTTGAATGTTGAAGATAAGAACGACGGGTTGCTGGGAAAAATAAAAAACTACCTGACCAAGTAAATGAAATTCACCGTACACCAAAGCAGTCGGCAAGGACCCAAGCCACATAATCAAGACAGGCTCGCTTACTCTTACAGTAAGGATTCGGTGTTGATGGTGATTGCTGATGGCATGGGCGGCCACCGTCATGGCGAGATTGCAGCTCAACTAGCCGTCAAAATGCTCACTGAAGCTTTTCAAGCGCAGGCAAAACCCCGCATATCCAACCCGGAAAAATTCTTTTCTACGGAAATCCTGAAAATCCACCGGGCCATAGAGGCGCAAGCCTTTGAGAGTGACTTACTGGAATCGCCACGCACCACGATTGTTGCCGGTATTCTGCAAGGCCACAGCCTTTACTCGGCGCATGTTGGCGATTCCCGTCTATACCATATCCGTGACGGTAACATTCTGTTTAAAACAGAAGATCATTCACTGGTGCAAAAGCTTTACCGCAAGGGACACTTACGCAGGACAGAAATGTTCACCCATCCTGAGCGCCACAAAATATACAACTGCCTGGGGGGTGAACGTGACCCGCAGATTGATATCTCGCATTTCAAAAATTTGATGGAAGGTGATCTGATACTGCTCTGCAGCGATGGCCTTTGGTCGCAAATTGATGATGACCTCATGTGCAAGACTTTGCAGCAAGGTTCGGTACGCGAAAGCATTCCGCAATTGCTGGAGATGTCAGAAGAAGCAGCCGGTGAAATAGGCGACAACATGAGTGCAATCGGTCTGCAATGGGGTGACATCAACCACAATGCACTTGCGGTTTCCACGGTTACCATGCCCATGGACTTTGCTACTACAATACTCAACGAGCTCGAACGCAGCACCATCCCCAATGGTAAAGCCGATCCTGCCAACGACCTCACCGATGAAGCGATTGAAAAAGCCATCGCCGAAATTCAAGCAGTGCTAAAAAAGAGCAATCGAGATTGACACCCATTCATTGGCTTATAATAGCGCCTTGTTATTATGAATCAGGTAAGTCTCATGACACGTCCAAGCCAGCGCGCCAACAACGCACTACGTCAGGTTGAAATCATTCGCCGCTATACCAAACATGCCGAAGGGTCGGTATTGGTAAAGTTTGGCGATACCCATGTGCTGTGTACTGCCAGCGTAGATGAAAAAGTGCCCGGTTTTCTGAAGGGCAAGGGGCAAGGCTGGGTTACCGCAGAATACGGCATGTTGCCACGTTCCACTGGCAGCCGCATGGACCGGGAAGCCGCCCGTGGCAAGCAATCTGGCCGTACACAGGAAATTCAGCGCCTGATCGGGCGCTCGCTGCGCGCGATTATTGATCTGGAAAAGCTGGGCGAGCGTAGTATTCAGATTGACTGTGATGTCATTCAGGCCGATGGTGGTACCCGCACCGCCAGTATCACCGGCGCTTATGTCGCCCTGCACGATGCAATCACGCATTTGATGGAAAAAGGCCTGCTCGGCACATCACCACTCAAGGACTCGGTCGCCGCCATTTCTGTGGGGGTTTACAAGGGCACTCCTGTGCTTGATCTCGACTATATTGAAGACTCAGACTGCGATACGGACATGAATGTGGTAATGACCGGTTCCGGTGGTTTTGTAGAGATTCAGGGCACCGCCGAGGGCGAACCCTTTAGTCGTGACACCATGAATGCCATGCTGGATCTGGCTGCCTTGGGGATACAGCAACTCGGAATCAAACAACGGGAAGCATTGGGACTTTGAGATGAGCCTGCCATTCAAAAAACTGGTCGTCGCCAGCGGTAATAAGGGCAAGCTGCGCGAGATAGCACATCTGCTTGAGCCACTGGCGCTAGATATCATCCCCCAAGCTGAATTGGGCGTGCCGGAAGCTGAAGAACCTTATTGTACTTTTGTCGAGAATGCATTGGCCAAGGCCAGACATGCCAGCAAGCATACTGGTCTGCCAGCTTTGGCTGATGATTCAGGCCTCTGTGTAGATGCCCTGCAAGGCGCGCCTGGCGTGATCTCCGCGCGTTATGCAGGAGAGCCTAAATCCGACGAGCGCAACAACCAGAAGCTACTGGAAGTACTGGGCGAAGAAAAAAATCGTACTGCGCACTTTTATTGCGTGATGGTGCTGGTACGCCATGCGGACGACCCGGAACCACTGATTGCAGAAGGCACCTGGCCGGGCGAGATATTGAAGGAATACCGCGGCAACGATGGGTTTGGCTATGACCCGCTGTTTCTCGATGCCAAAACCGGCAAGACAGTGGCTGAACTTCCACTGGAGATCAAGAGTCGCATCAGCCATCGCGGTCATGCCATGACCAAATTGCTGCAAAAACTCGAGAGATTAAGTACATGAGTGAAAAATGGCCAAAATGGGTACGTGATGACGGTTCGGTAGTCTCCTGCACCGAGAAGGTTAAAGTCATGACCGAGAATTTTGATGAAATACTGCAAATCGCCCAAGATGCACTGGAAGACGGATTGCTGATGGAAGTCTCGGAAGATCAGATGCGCGCCGCTCTGCATGCACTGGTAGATCGTCTGCATAACCCCTACAACAAGTAACACGCCCGCTTACGGCCTTGATCCCGATTATCCCCGTCAATTCCACCAGTCCGCTGGCTGGTGAAACCACATTAAGCGGCCTGCGTAACCCACCACCGCTGGCGCTTTATATTCACATCCCCTGGTGCGTGCGCAAATGTCCATACTGCGATTTCAATTCGCATGAATCCAAAACAGAAATGCCCGAATCAGCCTACGTCGATGCGCTGATTGCCGACCTGGAACAATCCACACCCAATATCTGGGGACGCAAGATTCGCAGCGTGTTTTTTGGTGGTGGCACGCCCAGCCTATTCTCAGCTGAATCTATCGACCGCATACTCAGCCACGTGCGCATGCTGACACCCCTGGAATACGAAGCCGAGATCACCTTGGAAGCAAATCCCGGCACCGTGGATGCTGCCCACTTTGCTGGTTACAAGGCTGCAGGGGTGAACCGGTTATCTCTGGGCATACAGAGTTTTAATGACCGCTATCTGAAAGCACTAGGACGCATCCACGACCAATCACAAGCCCTTGATGCGATTGAGCTCGCAATGCGGACTTTTGACCGCGTCAACCTCGATGTGATGTATGCGCTGCCCGAGCAGCCGCTACAGGATGCGCTGGCGGATGCTGAGCGCGCCTGTAGTTTCAAGCCCAGCCATTTGTCGTTTTACCATCTGACGCTAGAACCCAATACCCCATTTCACCGTACCCCGCCGAGCCTGCCGGACGACGATGAAGCAGCGCAGATGCAGGAAAGCATAGAGCAGTTGTTGGCCAGTCAAGGCTATGAACATTACGAGACTTCTGCCTTCGCGCAAAAAGGCCAACGTGCCCGCCATAACCTCAACTACTGGACCTTTGGCGACTATCTGGGCATAGGCGCAGGAGCACACAGCAAACTGAGTTTCCACGACAAGATTATCCGGCAAAGTCGTCACAAGCACCCCAAGCGCTACCTTGAACTGGCGCCGCAAGGCCAAGCGGTGGATGCAGAATGGCAGATTACGCCGGATGATCTGGGCTTCGAGTTCATGATGAACACTCTGCGTTTGATTGAAGGTTTCGAGATAGGTCTGTTGCAACAAAGAACCGGGCTGACATTAGCCCAGATAGAAAAACCGCTGAATATCGCCAGAAAAAAAGGATTACTGGAAGTGCATCCGGAATACATCAAGCCCACATTGCTGGGGCAGCGCTTCCTCAATGAATTACTACAACTGTTTCTCGAAAGCTGAATCAGTCCAGCGTTAACTGCTTGTCTCGCATATCCAGCATCGCCATCAGCATCATGATCTCCTTGATCACCTCGAAGCTGAAACCACTGCGTTCTCCATCACGATTGTCAGCAATAAGAGATTCCAGATATGGCTTGGCTTTAGGGGTCTGCCAGATCTCCTGCAATTGGGAAATGATATGCGGGAATTCCTCCAGACTTTCAGCAATCACCATACCGATTTGCGTATCTGAGTGCCATTGCGGCGCAATGACGTTGAAATGCTCATGGAACCGCTTCGCCAGATCCACAAATTCATCACGCATATCAAGATCGCGGTACACCTCCATCAGGTATATCCAGGGATGAATCGATGTTTTGGGTTGCTCTTGAATATGCTGGGTTAGTATTGAGATGGCTTCTTTCGCGCGATCCATACTCATGAAGATGCGCGCCTCTTCCACCACTGATTCAAATTCCTCAATATAAAGCATGCTCAGGTCAGCATTATCCACCGCCCCCGGCTTGCTGGAATGGAAGGTAGAAAGATCATTCGGGTTAAATTTGTTTTTGTGCAGGCCATCCAGCTGGTCATTGGTTGCCTTGCGTAGCTTGCTGGCAATCTGCTTGCGTATCCAGCGCCAGGCGAAGAATGCGCCTATCAGCCCAAGTACTATCGCGCCCAACTGTATGGCAATACCCAGCATCTCTGAATCCAATAATGATGCTTCTGCCACAGGCGCTGGTGGGCGTGGTGCCACAGGCACCGCTGCTTGCTCAACAGGTACCGGCGCAGGCACTGGGGTTGGTTGTGGGGCTACTGGGGCTGATACGGCAGGCGCTGCTGGGGCTGCTGCTTCAGGTTTAGCCGCCTGCGCTGGCACAGGCACTACGGCAGAGCTGAATTTATCCTGAGGCTCTGTTGGCTCAGCCGGTGCAGGTTTAACCGCCTCCACAGGCTTGGCGGTAGCCGGCCGGATAGGCTGTACCGGCGGTTCTTTGGTTTCCGGCTGTTTCAGCGGCGCGGATTCTTGTGCAGGTGGCTTAGTAAGGGCCTGTTTGTCAGCTGGGTTCTTTTCCACTGGCGATTTTTGCAGAGCGACTTCCGGCTTGCTTGCAGCTGGTATCGGTGCTTGGGTTGGCGCTAGCTTGGCCTCCACTTTTGGCTTATTCTCAGCCCTGCCCAGGGTATTACGGGCTTTTTCCAGCATTTCCACCATGGTCTGCTGTAATTTCACCAGCTTGTCATTCAGCCGTTTGAGCTCATCTTTCAGGCTGACGTTGCGCTTGGTGAGGTCATCAAAATCCGCCTGCATCTCCGGCGTTACCAAAAATTTCTCGGCATCTGCAATCTGGTAACTCATGTGCAGCTTGGGAAATTTGGCCGTGGAACGGCGGCTAGCTTTAAAGCCGGCTGCACTTTGGGACAGCGCCTTCAGGTCGGGAACAATCAATCTGGCTGGCTGTTTGAATACTGCATCAGGGTCCAGATTAGGGCTGATTTCATGGCTGAGCTCCAGCGTTTTGGTGACAAAACGCTTTTGCATGGCTTTGTTTTTGGGATAAAAAAGCTTGGCCAGCTGGTTGAGGCTTTCGCCTGGCAACATAGGCCAGGACATGGCCTCTGGCGTATCAAGGAACGGTTCATCAGTTAAGTCGGCCATGACTAGCGAAGCGGCAAAAGCCGTTAACGCCACAATACCGACAAAATAGGTTTTTTTGGCAGTCATCTTGCCTGACTACCTGCGCTCGCCATCAAGCGCGCCCGATTCACTTTATTGCGCCCCAAGCATTTGTCTTGCCCGTGCGATCGCCAGCTTCACCTGCTGCGGCGCTGTGCCACCCCTGTGATTACGGCTGGCCAGTGATCCTTCCAAGGTCAGCACCTGATAAACATCTTCGCTGATCTGCGCACTGAATTTTTGCAGCTCAGCCAAAGGCAGGTCTGCCAAATCGCAACCCTTTTCCACGGCATGGCGCACTGCCAGCGCCACTACTTCATGCGCATCGCGGAACGGGGTACCCTTTTTCACCAGATAATCGGCAAGGTCGGTTGCCGTGGCAAAGCCTTCTGTCGCCGCGCTACGCATGGCTTGCTTGTTGACCTTGATACCGCGGAGCATGTCGGCGTAGATCTCCAGCGTCACCAGCAGGGTATCTGCGGTATCGACTAGCGGTTCCTTGTCTTCCTGATTATCTTTGTTGTAGGCCAGCGGTTGCCCTTTCATCAGGGTCAGCAGCGCAGTCAGATGGCCATAGACACGCCCGGTCTTGCCTCGCACCAGCTCAGGCACATCCGGGTTCTTTTTCTGCGGCATGATGGATGAGCCTGTGCAGAAGCGATCTGCAATATCCACAAACGCAAAACGAGGGCTGGACCAGAGGATCAGCTCTTCCGAAAAGCGTGACAGATGCATCATTACTAGCGAAGCGGCAGCGGTAAATTCAATCGCGAAATCGCGGTCAGAGACCGCATCCAGCGAATTCTCACAAACTGCATCAAATCCCAGAGTCTCGGCCACCATTTCACGGTTAATCGGATAACTGGTGCCTGCCAGCGCAGCTGCGCCCAGCGGCAATCGGTTGATACGCTTACGGGCGTCTTGCAGGCGCTCGGCATCACGTTGCAACATCTCGAAATACGCCAGCAGGTGATGGCCGAATGTCACCGGCTGCGCCACCTGCAAATGGGTAAATCCGGGCATGGCAGTATCTGCATGCTCCTCGGCCAGATCAACAATCGAAGTCTGCAACTGGCGTATCCGTGCAATCGCATCATCTACTGTTGCACGCAACCACAAACGCACATCGGTCGCTACCTGATCATTACGGGAGCGGCCGGTATGCAGGCGCTTGCCTGCATCGCCTATCTTGTCTGTCAGGCGTTTTTCGATATTCAGGTGTACATCTTCGAGGTCTAGCTTCCACTCAAATTGGCCGGCACGAATCTCCTGCAGAATTTCATTCAAGCCAGCCTCTATCGCTTTTACATCATCTGCACTGATAATGCCTTGCGCGCCGAGCATGCGGGAATGCGCCAGCGAACCCTGGATGTCGAACTCGGCCAGACGCTTGTCAAACTCTACGGAAGCCGTGTAGCGCTTAACCAGCTCTGCCACTGGCTCATTAAAACGGCCAGACCATGTTTTTGAATTTTCTTTACTCAATTTATGTCTTGTAATTAAAAATATGTTTAATAATAATACAGTTATGCAATAAGTATAAAGCAAAACTCCAACTTTTCTATGCAAGCTACTGGCACACCATCAATACAAGCACAAAGAGCGCTCAGGCGATTACCCGACCTGCGCAATATGGGCGTCTGTCTGCGTATCCTGATCATTGTGAATTTGTTGGCATTGATGGCGGCAATTTATCAATCTGACCGCTACTCAGAGATCATGCTTAATCTGGCAAAAATTTCTGCCATTGCACAACCTATCCTGCTCATGAGTCTGCTGGTTCTGTATGCGGGTTATCCCCTGCTCGCCAAACTGTCTTATCAAGCTGCAGTTTTATTTATCGCTATTTTAGAGCTGATATTGACTTATGTAACCTACAAAATAGGTATGGACTACTTTGCGCTGGAACCTGTTGCCCCATTTTTCAGTGGTTTGCTGCTCAATTTCATCATTTGCGGTCTACTTTTGTACTACTTTGAGCTGCAAAGAAAAGCGCTCTCTCCAGCGATTACCGAAGCGCGCCTGCAGGCACTACAGGCACGCATCCGCCCGCATTTCCTGTTTAACAGCATCAACGCTGTACTTTCCCTGCTGCGCAGCAACCCGCAGCGTGCCGAAACCGCTCTGGAAGACATGGCAGACCTCTTTCGTGTGCTGATGGCGGACAACCGGGACTTGGTGCCGCTGGCACAGGAACTCAGCCTTTGTCGCCAATATCTGGCGCTGGAAAAACTGCGGCTGGACGACAGGCTGAACATCAGCTGGCAGATCGACAGCATGCCGCCAGATGCGCTGGTGCCACCGCTAGTACTGCAACCTCTGCTAGAAAACGCCGTCTATCACGGCATAGAGCCTTTGCCCGAGGGTGGCAGCATCACCATCAATATCTTCACCAATCGAGATGAAGTGCATCTGGTACTGAGTAATCCGTATTACACACAAAGCTCGCCACACAATGGCAACAAAATGGCGCTTACCAACATACGTGAGCGCCTTACGCTCCACTTTGACGCAGAAGCCTCACTCACCAGCAAAGCCGGTAATGGTGTTTACGAAGTACATATTGTGATTCCCTATCACAGGCAAAAACTGTCATGAATACGCCACCCTGCCTAAAGATAGTGATTGCCGATGACGAAAGTCCGGCACGCAACCGTCTGCGCGAGCTATTAGCTGATATTGCGCAGACAGAAGTGATAGGTGAAGCCAAAAACGGCATGGAAGCACTGGAGCAGGCGCAAAATTGCACACCAGACTTGGTTCTGCTGGATATTCGCATGCCAGTAATGGACGGCATAGAAGCCGCGCAGCATCTACAGAAACTAGATCATGCGCCTGCTATCATCTTCACCACAGCTTATGACAATTACGCCATTCAGGCTTTTGAAATGAGCGCAATTGATTACCTGCTGAAACCGATACGACTGGAGCGCCTGCAAACCGCTATCAGCAAGGCTCGCCAATTAAGGCCAAACCAGCTGCAAGCGATCAAACCTCTGCAACCCAAGCGTAGCCATTTCAGCGTGAGCGAGCGTGGCCGCGTAATCTTGGTGCCTGTAGCAGATGTGATCTACCTGCGTGCAGAGCTCAAATACACCACGTTACGCACCAAGGAGCGTGAGTATCTGATCGAAGACTCTCTCACCAGCATAGAACAGGAATTCGGCGAGGCTTTTTTGCGCCTGCACCGTAATTGTCTGGTAGCGCAAAACAGTATCCTTGGCTATGAAAAGCGTCATGACGATCAAGGTGAAAGCCATTGGGTAGCACTGCTCAAAGATATTGATGAAACCGTTGCCGTCAGCCGCAGGCAGCTGCATGTGCTGAAATCGCTGGCTGGCGATTAGTGACAGCTAAGCGCTACAATCAACCACATACAATCCCGCAAGGCAGCTACAAATGAACGACCAACTCCAAACCGTAGATCAAATCAAAAGCGCGGCAATAGACCTCGCCTTTCAGTTCGGCCCCAAGGTGATTGTCGCCATCGCGATCATCGTCGCGGGCGTTTATGCCGGACGCTGGATAGGCAAAATGCTGGAAGGCGGCCTGAAAAACTTTCATTTGGAACCCCCGGTCGAGCAACTGCTAATTCGTATCGTCCGCCTTTTGGTGCTAAGCCTTTTTATCATCATGGCTTTGCAGAATCTTGGCGTACAACTGCTGCCGCTGATTGCCGGCCTCGGCGTGGCAGGGGCCGGTGTTGCCCTCGCCATGCAAGGGGTATTAAGTAATGTCGTCGCGGGGCTCACCATCATCTTCACCAAGCCGTTTACCGTGGGTGAATACATCTCCATCGTTGGTGAAGAAGGCGTGGTGGAAAACATCAGCCTGTTCACCAGTGTACTCAGCCATGCAGATAAATCGCGCGTGGTCATACCAAACCGCAAGATCGTTGGCGAGATACTTCACAACTACGGCAAGATCCGCCAGCTCAACCTGGAAGTAGGTGTGGCATATGACACTAATCTCGACCAAGCACTGGCCATCATCAAGGATATCCTCGCCAGCAACCCGCGCATTCTTAAAGAGCCGGAAGCCGCCATCAGCGTCAGCGTGCTTGCTTCTTCATCCATCAATATCGCCGTGAAACCCTGGGTCAATGTGCCGGATTTCGGCCCCGCTGGTGGCGAGGTCAACAAGGCTATCGTAGAAGCCTTCCGCCATCAGAATATCGTGATCCCTTTCCCGCAGCAGGAAGTACGCATGCTGACAACGCATTAATGATTGATACGACGGATTTAGCAAAATCAGGCTTATGCCGCCTGTGTTAAAATTCGCCTAAGTCATTCATTTAGCAGTTGTCATTCCATGAACTTCACCCCACCAAAAAAACTCGTTATCGCCTCCCGTGAAAGTGCGCTTGCCATGTGGCAGGCACACCATATTCAGGCCACCCTGCAAGCGCTTTACCCGGAAACCACTGTGGAAATCCTTGGCATGACCACCACCGGCGACCAGATACTGGACTCCCCGCTGGCACGTATAGGCGGCAAGGGTTTGTTTGTGAAAGAGCTGGAGCAGGCATTGGCTGATGGCCGCGCCGACCTTGCCGTGCACTCCATGAAAGACGTGCCCATGCACTTGCCGGAGGGCTTTGCGCTGGCGGCGATAGGTGAGCGCGAAGATCCGCGTGATGCATTTGTTTCAAATCTCTACAAAAGTCTGGATGAGCTGCCGGATGGCAGCATCGTCGGTACCTCCAGCCTGCGACGCCAGAGCCAGTTGCAGGCCCGCTTTCCGAAACTGGTGATCGAATCTCTGCGTGGTAATGTGCAAACCCGCTTGCGCAAGCTGGACGAAGGCCAGTATGCCGCTATCATCCTCGCAGCAGCTGGCCTCAAGCGCTTGGGCTTGGGTGACCGTATCACCCAACTGATCGCGCCAACCGACAGTATCCCGGCCGTGGGTCAGGGTGCACTGGGTATCGAGATCAATGCCGCGCGGCAGGACTTGTTGACCGTATTGGCGCCGCTCAATCACCCTGTTACTGCCTCTTGTGTAGAAGCCGAGCGCGGCATGAGCCGCGCCCTGGCTGGCAGCTGTACCGTGCCCTTGGGAGCATTTGCAGAAAGAAATGGTGACGAGATCAGCATCAGCGGTTTTGTTGCCACTGTGGATGGCAAGGAAATGCTGCGCGAGACTGTGACTGGCAGTGCTGCAGCACCGGAAGCACTTGGCCAGGCACTAGCGGCCAAGCTGCGCGAACGCGGTGCAGACCGCATATTGGCAGCGCTCAACGATCATGCCTGAACCAGTGTTACAGGGTAAAGGCATAGCCATTACCCGCCCGCTCGATCAGGCCAACAAACTGAGCGAGATGATTCGGCAAACTGGTGGTAATCCACTTAGTTTCCCGCTGATTGCAATTGCGCCGCTGGAAGACTACAGCGCCTTTGAGCAACAATTGCTGCACTTGGCCGATTACGATTTGGCTATTTTCATCAGCTCCAATGCTGTGCAAAACGCCATGCCGCGCGTAATCAAACATGGCATTCCTGAGCATTTGCAATTTTCTGCGATAGGCCCGGTCACAGCTCAGGAACTACAAGCTTTTGGCGTGAAGCAGGTACTTACCCCGCACGACCGCTTTGATAGCGAATCACTGCTTGCACTGCCGCAGATGCAGCAGATGCATGGCAAGCGCATTGTGATTTTTCGTGGTGTTGGCGGCCGTGAACTGTTGGCAGATACACTGAAGTCGCGCGGTGCTCTGGTAGATTTCGCCGAATGTTATCAACGCATCAACCCGCAGCAGAATGCCGATGTTTTGCGCACGCTGTGGCAGAATAAGGAGCTGGATGCCGTAGTTGTCACCAGCAGCGAGGCCATGCGCCACCTGCTGCAAATGACAGACAACGGCCAGGCTGAGTGGATAAGAAAAACTTACTTGTGTGTAAATCACGCAAGGATTGCGGAAGAACCGCATAAAATCGGCCTGCAGGTGGCCGTAGCGAAAGCCCCCGGTGATGTAGCCATGCTGGAATGCCTGATAGAAACACTGAGATGACAGAACAAGACAAGAACCTAGCCCCTGCCACTATCGAAGCTGCGCCAGCCGGCGAGCCTGCAGATACCCCGGCAGATGATCTGGACGTGAAAACCGAGACACGCAAGCTCTCGGCCTTCGCCACGACCGCACTGGTATTGGTGCTCATCGTGCTATGTACAGTAGCCTGGCAATGGTATGCCTCACGCCAGACTTACCTGAAACTGGAATCTACGCTGTCTCAAAAGCTGGAGGAATTCAATCAGGTCAACCAGCAAAGTCTGGCGCTCTCCAAAAACGCGGATGAACGCAGTGCCTCTGCCAATGCACGCACTGCACTGCTGGAGCAAAAACTGGCGGATTCCCAAGACCAGCTAGAAGCCCTGCAAACCCTCTATAACGAGCTTGCCAACAACCGTGAAGAACGCATCATCTCGGAAGTAGAGCAGTTGTTGACCATCGCCAACCAGCAATTGCAAATTGCCGGCAACATCAAACCCGCCCTGTTGGCACTGCAAACCGCCGATTCCCGCCTGCAACATCTCGATTCCGCACAGGGCCTGCAGCTGCGCAAGGCCTTGGCGCAGGATATCCAGCGCCTGCAAAATCTGCCGAATGTCGATATCGTTGGCATCAGCCTGAAGCTGGAAAATCTGGCAAACAGTATAAACAGCCTGCCGCTGGTCAGCGACCGTCATCCACAAGCAGAAAAAATACCGGCACCAGATTGGAGTTCTAACGCCTGGCACCGCTTGGCACAAGAGATCTGGAACGACCTCAAGCGCATGATACGCATAGAGCGGGTTGACCGCCCAGAGCCGCCATTACTTTCGCCAGAGCAGCGTTTCTTCCTGATTGAGAATGTGCGTCTGCGCCTCTTAACTGCGCGTATCGCCCTGCTGCAGCATGACGAATCGACTTATCGTGAAGATCTGCAAGCCACAGAAAAATGGCTGAGCAACC
Organism: uncultured Methylophilaceae bacterium; assembly: GCA_964466095.1. Taxonomy (GTDB): domain Bacteria; phylum Pseudomonadota; class Gammaproteobacteria; order Burkholderiales; family Methylophilaceae; genus CAYXMC01. Next base: position 20,403 of record CAYXMC010000003.1, read on the forward strand.
ATTTCGACCTGCGCGAAACCGCAACCCGCAATGCCTTAGCCACAGTGAAAGAGCTTTCTTCCAGCGATATCGTCATACAGATACCGGATATCAGTGACAGCTTGATACTGGTTAGCAAGTACAAACTGCTGCTGGAACGCACCAGCAACAAGCCCACCACTGAAAGAAGCAAGTAATGCGCTGGCTGGTCTGGTTACTGCTCATCATGTCGCTTGCCATGGGTGCCTCGCTGCTGCTGGGCAGCAATGAAGGCTATGTGCTCATCGTCTGGCCGCCTTATCGTCTGGAGCTCTCGCTCAATTTGCTGCTGATCCTGATCGCCCTCAGCTTTACCGGATTGCATCTCGGCTTGCGTCTGGTGCAATACACCAAAAGCCTGCCTGCCAGCGTTAAAGCCTATAAAGAAGAACAGCGCATCAAGAACGGTCATGCCGCCATGCTGGAAGGTCTGCATTCCCTGCTGGAAGGCCGCTACACTTCTGCAGAGCGCTCGGCTTCAAAAGCCTTGGATCTGGGTGCTGACCCCGGCCTGAGCACCCTGATTGCTGCGCGCGCTGCCCACAAACTCAAACACAAAAGCCAGCGTGATTACTACTTTGCAGAGGCCGAGCGCATGGCGCCGCAAAACAGCGTGGCGCGCCTGCTCTCACAAGCAGAACTGCATCTGGACGACCGCCAGTACAATCTGGCGCTGAACGCCCTGCACAAGCTAGACAAGATAGAGCCAAAATACCCGCCAGCCCTGCGTCTGGAAATGAAGGTACAACTACGGCTGGGGCATTGGGAACAAGTGCTGGCGATACTCGGCCACCTGGAAAAACGCAACGCCATTGAAATATGGGAACTCAACGAGATTCGCCAACAAGTGCACATCAACCTCATCAACCGCATGGCCGATGATGCAGCCAGCCTGACAAGCTATTGGAAAAAGCTAACAGACGAGGAAAAACTCAATTCCCGTATCGCCTATGTCGCCGCGCAAGCTTTTATCACGCTGGGCAACGGCAACCTTGCCGCAGAAATCATAGAAATGAGCCTGACCAAACGCTGGGATAGCCTACTAGCAGGTATTTTGGGCGATTGCATCACCGACAACCCGGCCAAACAACTGCAACAAGCAGAGTTTTGGCTACTCAGCCACGAAGCCGATGCCAACCTGCTGTTCTCACTCGGCAACATGTGCGTTCACCTTGATCTTTGGGGCAAGGCACAAAGCTACCTTGAAGCCAGCATCAGTGTGGAAGCCAGCGCAAAAGCCCATATCGCACTAGCCAGATTGCTGGAAGGCCGAGGCGAAACCGAAGCTGCCAACCAGCAATATCGATTAAGTACGCGGTTTTTGAACACCTGAGCCTGAACAGGATCGCTGCTTATGATTTCCCGGATTATAAGTTTCGTTTCTACCCTGGATGGCCTGTGGCTATTAGTCTCATTAATTGCAGGCTTAGGTCTGTTTGGCTATGTTGGCGTTACTTGG
>CAYXMC010000004.1:0-20703 GCA_964466095.1 uncultured Methylophilaceae bacterium
ACCCACGACAAACGGATTAAAAGTCCGCTGCTCTACCAGCTGAGCTAACACCCCAATCAGTCAGACGGACATTGCCGTACAACTTGGAAAGCGCGCAATTATCCAGAAAACAGCACTGCTCGTCAAATCTAATTAGCGCAATCCTGGGAACCTGCCCTGCATGGCGCGCATCATTTTGGTCATGCCGCCCTTGGAGAACATTTTCATCATTTTCTGCACTTCTTCGAACTGGTTCAGCAAGCGATTTACCTCCTGAACCTGCACCCCTGCACCAGCAGCGATTCTGCGTTTTCTGGTTGCTTTGATCAGTTCCGGCTTGCTACGTTCAAGCGGAGTCATGGAATTGATAATGCCTTCGATGCGGCGCAGGGCTTTGTCCCCCGCCTCGCTGTTCATTTGCCCGGCCATCCCGGCTACTTGTGCAGGCAATTTGTCCATCAATGCGCCCATGCCGCCCATATTACGCATTTGCACCATTTGCGCCTTGAAGTCATTAAGGTCAAACCCCTTGCCAGACTTTACCTTGTCAGCAAGTTTTTTTGCTTCCTCAATATCTACGTTCTTCTGCGCTTGCTCAATCAGCGAAAGTACATCGCCCATACCCAACACGCGGGAAGCCATGCGCTCTGGATGAAAAGGCTCCAGCCCATCTACTTTTTCGCTGACGCCGATAAATTTGATGGGCTTGCCCGTGACATGGCGGACAGAAAGCGCTGCGCCACCTCGTGCATCGCCATCGAGCTTGGTTAACACAACACCAGTAAGCGGCAGGGTCTCACCAAAGGCACGAGCAGTATTGACTGCATCCTGACCCTGCATGGCATCCACCACAAAAAGGGTTTCTACCGGATTAAGGATGGTATGAATATCCTTGATTTCAGCCATCATGGCTTCATCAATCCCCAGCCGACCGGCGGTGTCAAAGATCAGCACATCATAGAAGTATCGCTTGGCGTGCTCCAGGGCATCGCGAGCGATATCCTGCGGCTTCTGGCTGGCATTAGAATCGAAACAGTCAACTTCCAGACTTTTCGCGAGCGTTTTCAACTGCTCAATCGCAGCAGGGCGATACACGTCCGCGCTGGCCAACAGGACTTTTTTCTTTTGTTCCTTTAATTGCTTGGCCAGCTTGGCTGAAGTAGTAGTCTTACCAGAGCCCTGCAAACCTGCCATAAGGACAATGGCGGGGGGAACAACAGCCAGATTAAGGCCTTCATTCTGGGCACCCATCAGTGCGGTCAATTCTTCATGGACCACCTGAATGACAGCCTGTCCGGGCGTCAGACTTTGCAGCACTTCCCGGCCTTGCGCACGCGCTTTAACCTGTGCAATAAAATCCTTGACCACGGGCAATGCAACATCGGCCTCCAGCAAGGCCATACGCACCTCACGCATAGCATCGGCAATATTGTCTTCCGTCAGCCTGGCCTGCCCGCGCAGCGTCTTGATAACACTTTGTAATCTACCGCTCAGATTCTCTAACATATCTCTTTCCAATGATGGGTACTGAAGCCCTGCCGCATGGCAAATGGCATGTGGATTAACCGCTGATTGCGCTCATGCTATAGTGTGAGCTATTCATTGATAACCTCAATTTTAACGCAAACACCGAGCATGCAAGCATTTATCAACACGCTACCTTATCTGGCTGTCACGTTAATTTATGCCTCCGTGGCGTTTGCCTACTGGCATAGTGCATCAAAATCAAAAAGTGTTGCCACACTGAAGCTGCATTCCCCGTTGATTGCCATCGGGCTCATTCTCCACGCCTATCTTTTGCATGGAACTCTTTTTAGCGGCGGGTTAAACCTCAGCCTGTACAATGCGCTTTCTGCCATTTCGTGGCTAACTGTGCTGATCTACTGGCTAACAGACCTTAAGCATCATTTGCATAGCTTGCAAGCATTCGTGCTACCGCCGGCTGCTTTCTTTGTTGTATTACAGGGACTAATGCCATCAGCCCATCTGGTGCCCTACGCCAGCCAGCCGCTGTTCATGGCACACTTGATTATTGCGCTGTTGGCTTACAGTTTGTTCACGTTTGCAGCACTACACGCCATGTTAATGGCAGTGGCAGAACGCAGCCTGCATAACAAACCAACCTTCATCAGGTTGCCAGATTTCCCGCCCATTATGCCGATGGAGACCTTGCTATTCCGTGTGATTGCGATTGGTTTTGTATTACTGACATTCACCTTGATTAGCGGCATGCTGTTCTCTGAACAGATCTTTCACCAAGCCATGAAATTTAACCACAAGAATATATTCACCATACTCTCGTGGCTGATCTTCGGGGCTTTGCTTCTCGGGCGTTATATCAACGGATGGCGCGGCAGAACTGCTATTGGCTGGACACTGGCCGGCTTTGTGGTCTTAATGCTGGCCTATGTTGGTAGCAAGTTCGTGCTGGAAATATTGTTACACCGTGTATAACTAGCGCAAGCTAATCACCGGCCAGCCCTGCTCTTCGGCATAAGCTTTGAGGGTTGGGTCCGGATCTACGGCGACTGGGTTGCTAACCAGCTTCATCAATGGCAAGTCATTGTGCGAATCGCTGTAAAACCATGTCTTCTCAAAATCACTCAGGCTCTGGCCGCGTGCATGCAGCCAATCCAGCAAGCGCGTCACTTTACCTTCCTGAAAACTGGGCAATCCACTAACACCACCGGTGAACTCGCCATCCTTCTCCTCCGGGTCTGTGCCTATCAAGTTCTGAATGCCAAATTCTGTGGCAATCGGCTTGGTAACGAAACTATTGGTTGCCGTAATAATGATCATAAGATCACCTGCCTCACGGTGTTTTTTCACCAGTGCACGTGAATTTGGGGTGATCATGGGCAGTACTTTTTGCTGCATGTACTGCTGGTGCAGCAAATCCAGTGCAGCACGGCTATGTTCACTCAGAGGCTTTAGCTGAAATTCAAGAAATGCATAGATATCCAGCTTGCCTGCCTTGTAGTCCTCATAAAACTGGACGTTGCGGTCATGGTGAGCGTCCCGGTCAAGCAGCCCTTGTTCAATCAAAAACTGCCCCCATTGAAAATCACTATCACCTGCCAGCAGGGTGTTATCCAAATCAAATAATGCAAGTTGCAAACCAAATCTCCGGAATATTGCAAAAGGGTGTGAGTTTACATGATGCAACGCTATCATGAGAACTTAGGCCAGCACTGAGAATCTCTTAAATCATGAACTTCCCCGACGCCTTGTTACCATCCAACCTTGCATGGGCAGCAAATGCCTTCATGCTGATCGTACTGTTTTACTGCCTGCGCAAAGCGCCATGGCACAGACTCAAAGACACTGACTTGCAGAATGTATTTTTGGGCAGCATAGTCACTCTGATGCTGATCTGGTCAATCAAAACCGGCATTAAGCCTGGACTGAATTTTCATATGCTCGGAGCCACCCTGCTAACCCTGATGTTTGGCCCCTGGCTGGCATTGATTGGCTTGTTCATTATTTTGCTGTTGATCACAAGCTCTGGTCATGCTGGCTGGGAAACTCTGGGTCTGAACTATCTTTTAATGGCAGGATTGCCAGTATGGTTTAGTCACCAACTATACAAGCTGGCTGACAGCAAACTGCCCAACCACTTTTTTATTTATGTGCTGGTCAACAGCTTTTTTGGTGCGGCAATAGCGATTGCATTCTGTGGTATCTGTGCCACCTTTATTCTGGCAACAAGCGGCGCATACAGTAGCGATTATCTTTTTGATAATTATCTGATCTATTACATCCTGATGGGCTGGTCGGAAGCTTTTCTTACCGGAATGGCGATTACCCTAATGGCCGTCTACCGGCCAAAGTGGCTGTGCACTTTTGATGATGCACGCTATCTGAAGTACTAATCTGCTGACTTTTTACCCAAAGGCAACACCAAAAGCACACTGAAGATAATGATGATCAGTGCCATGAGTTCTGCACTGCCAACATGTTCATCCGCCAACCATACACCCAGCATCAAAGCGACGATCGGATTAACAAAGGCATTACTGGTCGCCAGCGCAGGACGCACATTGCTCAGCAGATAAAGATAGGCGCTGTAAGCGATCAAGGAACCGAACACGATGAGATACAGAATCGCCCAGACCGATTTGGCTGTCGGCGATTGCGGCCAGGCCTCTCCGGCAGCAAAGCTGGCAATAGTAAGCAAGGCCCCACCAACCACCATTTGAGCCGCGCTGGCCATCGCCCCGGCAGGCATGGGCAAGTGTTTTCCCCATATAGACCCGAACGCCCAAGATATCGACCCAATAATAACCAACATGGCACCAAAGGGACTAGCCTGAAACGATTGGCCGGTATTCAGCACCAGCACACCTGCAGTCCCAACCAAAATTCCCAGCCATTCGCGGGCAGTGGGGCGTTGCTTCCAAAGCCATGAAAACAAGGCCACCCATAGGGGAACTGTTGCAATCGTTAGCGCAGTTACCCCTGTAGAGACTGTCAATTCGGCGTATGCCACAGTAGCGTTTCCAACTGCAAGCAATAGAAAACCAACAGCTGAAGCGCCCAGCCACTCGCGACCTGTTGGTGCGGCCACACCGCGCCAACGTAGCCAGCCATAGAGAGCGATACCGGCCACACTGAAACGTATGGCCGCCATCATAATAGGGGGGAAACTATCGATTGCGAAACGCATGGCGATGTAAGTTGACCCCCAAATGAAATAGAGAGCCAACAAACTTAGCGCAATGATCAGCCCGCGTTTTTTGCTATCACCTGACACAAGATCAGACTTGTGGGTGCGCGCGTTCGGCTTTGGAGTAAAGCTTGTTCAGACCGTTGATATAGGCTTTGGCAGAAGCAATCACGATATCGGTATCTGCCCCCTGACCATTGACGATACGACCGCCTTTGGAAAGACGCACAGTTACCTCACCTTGGGCATCCGTACCGCTAGTAATGTTGTTGACCGAGTACAACAACAATTCGGCACCACTAGCAGCAATACTTTCAATTGCTTTCAAAGCAGCATCTACCGGGCCACCACCGGCGGCCTCAGCACGCTTTTCAGTGCCGTTATCAAGCACACTAACTATTGCATGTGGAATCTCGCCAGTTTGTGAACAAACATGCAAGTAGACGAGCTTGAACGCATCACTAGACTCACCAAGCACCTCGTCACTCACTAAAGCCTGAATATCCTCATCAAAAATTTCGGATTTTTTGTCTGCCAATTCCTTGAAACGGGCAAAAGCGGCATTCAAGGCGTCTTCACTGTCCAGCTCTATGCCCAACTCCTTCAAACGTGTGCGGAAAGCATTGCGGCCCGAGAGCTTGCCCAAGGTCAACTTGTTGGCACCCCAGCCCACATCTTCCGCCCGCATGATTTCATAGGTTTCGCGGTGCTTGAGCACCCCATCCTGATGAATACCGGATTCATGAGCAAAAGCGTTAGCCCCTACTACGGCTTTATTAGGCTGCACCGGATAGCCAGTGATTGAAGACACCAGCTTGGATGTTGGCACGATTTGAGTGGTATCAATACTGGTTTCAAGATTGAAGACATCTTTGCGCGTGCGCACAGCCATCACAATCTCTTCAAGGCTGGCATTACCTGCACGCTCGCCCAAACCATTGATGGTACACTCGACTTGGCGCGCACCATTCAATACTGCAGAGAGTGAATTGGCAACCGCCATGCCAAGGTCGTTATGACAATGGGTAGACCAAATGACTTTGTCGGAATTGGGCACGCGTTCGATCAACTGCTTCATGCGCTCACCCCATAATGCGGGGATGGAATAGCCAACGGTATCCGGCACGTTGATGGTCTTGGCACCCGCTTCAATCACTGCAGTAAACACCTGCACAAGGAAATCCATCTCCGAGCGCACGGCATCTTCAGCCGAAAACTCCACATCATCGGTATATTCCTTCGCCCATTTCACCGCCTGAACTGCACGCTCCAACACCTGCTCTGGGGTCATGCGCAATTTGTTCTGCATATGAATGGGGGAAGTAGCAATAAAGGTGTGGATACGCCCTTTATTAGCTGGCTTGATAGCCTCGCCAGCCCGGCGAATATCGTTCTCATTGGCACGTGCCAACGAGCAGACAGTAGATTCCTTGATGACTTCTGCAATGGCATGGATCGCATCAAAATCGCCTGGGCTCGCAGCGGCAAAACCTGCTTCAATCACATTCACACCGAGCTTTTCCAACTGGCGGGCAATGCGGATTTTTTCTTCCTTGGTCATGGCAGCGCCTGGGCTTTGCTCACCATCACGCAAGGTAGTATCAAAAATAATGAGTTGGTTGTTCATGATCTTAATCTTTTCCGTTAATACTTAAATTCTATTGATTGCCTTTGCGTTTATTCGCATGTAAGGCGGTGCGTACAGCTAATGGTGGGGGGGTATATTTAGCGCGCAGGGCGCAGCAGCAGACCGGCCAGCAAAAGGCCGTAGTGCGGAAGAGAAAGAGTGATGTATCGATTGAAAAACATAGTTTGCGCAATATAAAGGGTTTTATCAGCTACTGCAAGATTCAACCCTTTGTTTTTTCTTATCAGTTCGATAGCCCGGCTTTATTGCACAGGCTCTTTTTCCGCCAGTTTATTCTTGGCCCACATCACATAACCCGATAAACCATAGACTAGCGCAACAAAAAACAATACTTCCGGCGGGCTGTAAGAAATGAGTACGATAGCCAACACGATCAACAAAATCACCACAAAAGGTACACTGCTCTTGAGATTGATGTCCTTACCGCTGTAGAACTTGAGATCACTTACCATGGAAAGACCAGCAAACAGGGTAATCGCCCAAGCCAGCCATTTCATCTGCACCCAGCCGAAGAAAATCTCACTGCCAGAAACATCGTTATCGAACGAAACCCAGACCAGTCCCGCCAGCAAGGAAGCCGCCGCCGGGCTAGGTAAGCCCTGAAAATAACGCTTGTCACTGTCATCCAGCTTGGTGTTGAAACGCGCAAGGCGCAGGGCAGCACAAGCACAATAAATAAAAGCAGCGATCCAGCCCAGTTTACCCATAGGCTTGAGTGCCCAGACATATAGCACCAGTGCAGGCGCCACACCGAAACACGCCATATCGGACAAGCTGTCATACTCCGCACCAAAAGCACTTTGAGTATTGGTCAAGCGGGCAACACGGCCATCCAGTCCATCCATCACCATTGCGATAAAAATCGCTACTGCAGAATGTTCGAAACGTCCATTCATCGCCTGCACAATCGCATAAAACCCGGCAAACAATGCTGCCGTGGTAAACATATTGGGTAACAGGTAAATGCTTTTTTCACGCAAGCCCGGTTCTATAAGGGGTTTCTTGCGTCGGGGACGTGGATTGGTTTCAGCCATGCAGGTGTTCCTTCAATTAAGTTAAGCCTAGTATAGCAAAGCCTGATGATTTGAGTGGCAGGCTAAAGTTATCGAGAAAAGCTGCCGTTATTATTTTGAATAAGCGTGATTTTTTATAAATTTAAATATAAAAATCAAAAAGTTACAATAAAAAATTGGCACGCTAGTTGCATGTGATACCTCAAAATTTCAGCATTATTTTTGAGGTACCTCATCATGTCTACCACCGAATCTGCTCTGCAAGACCGCATGGTTAAGCATATGTCTGGGCTTAACCGCTATCGGGAATCCATACACCAGCTGCAAACCGTCTGGGATAATCTTTCGCTGCTGGCACAGTTATCGGGCACCGGCACCGATATGAATGAAACCCGCACTGCGTTCAGCCAAGTGACCAATGAAGTTCTGGAGAATCTTTCCCACGAAACTCTTAACAAAACTGTCAGCGCCATCACCTCCAAGGCGCAAGTGATTGTAGATATTGTTGTCCGTAATTTGTTCGAGCGCACAGCAGATATCGGCTTCCTTGCAACAGATGATGACATTCGCCTTTTCCTCAGCAAATACATGAAAGGCGAATCCAGTCTGGGTGATGTGGATCATCTGCGCGTGCGCTTTCACGAATACGTCAAGAAGTACTCTGTGTATTCCAACATTATCCTCATGGACCCACAGGGCAAGGTGCTGGTGCAGCTGGACGAACAAAACCCGATTGAATATTCGAGCGATGAACTTATTCCAGAAGCACTTAATACCTCGCAGGCTTATGTTGAGGTATTTCGCAAGACAGACCTACTGCCAAAACAAGATAAAAGTCTGGTTTATGCTTATCGTGTCACTGCGCAAGATCAGCAAACGCCACTAGGCGTGCTGTGTTTATGTTTCCGTTTTGAGAGTGAAATGAAAGGTGTATTCAAGGACTTGATTCCGAAGTCCGACTGGGGAGTCGGCGTGATGCTGGATCATGATAGGCGGGTTATTGCAACCAGCGATCGCTATCAGGTACCCATGGGAGCAAAACTGGAAATCACCGCCGAAAATGAAGACTGGATACTGACCCGCTTTGCCGGACGTGAATATATTGCCGTGACCAAACGCACAAAAGGTTATCAAGGCTATATGGGACCAGGCTGGATGGGCCATGCCATGATTCCGCTGGAGCATGCTTTCGATGAAAGTATCGCCAAAATCATCAACGGTATAGACCCCAATCTACTCACCAAGGTCATGCGCAGCCCCTTGCTGTTTTCGCACAGTTTGCTGGGTATTCCAAAAAAGGCAGCCATGATCCAGAGCAAACTCAACCAGTCAGTTTGGAATGGCAACATCTGGCAGACCAGAAACGCCGATGTGGACAGCCAGCAAAACAGCTTCTCCAAGGTACTGCTATGGGAAATCAGCAATACCGGCTTTAAGACACAAAATGTTATTGAAAATACGGTTTCTGATCTTTATCAGACGGTTGTATCCATCATGCTGGAGAACTCGCGTTTCTATGCATTTCTGGCAGTTGACATCATGGATCGCAATCTTTACGAGCGCGCTAATGACTGCCGCTGGTGGGCACTAACTTCCTCGTTCCGCTCCATCTTGTCAAAAATGCACCGCAGCAATGCAGATATCAACACCCTAGAAAAAATACTTAGCTACATCAACGGCCTTTATACCGTTTACGATAATCTGGTGATCTTTGACCGTCAGGGCAAGATCATTGCCGTCTCCAACCCCAGCTACCGGGATTGTGTTGGCGAGGTCATTGAAAGCGAGTGGGCTACTCGCATGCGCGGAATACGAACCACACAGGAATATGTCGTCTCCCACTTTGAGCCAACCCCGCTCTACAAAGACAAGCCCACCTATATCTATGCAGCCGCCATCCGCTCGGAAGACAATACCGCCATCGTTGGCGGCATCGGTATTGTCTTCGACAGCCAGCCGCAGTTTGCAGCCATGCTGCAAGATTCACTGCCACGCGATGCAGAAGGACAGCCTATCAAGGGCAGCTTCACGGTTTATGTTGATAGCGACATGAAGATCATCTCCTCTACCCTGCCGGCGCTCAAGGTAGGTAGTGAGTTTGATATCCACCCAAGCCTTTGCAAGCTGGAGCCGGGAGAAGATACCTTTGACATCGCCGTTTATGATGGACGTTACTATGCGGTAGGTGCGTGCGCCTCCGCAGGTTATCGCGAATTTAAGGGTGAAGACGATGCCTACAAGAATCAGGTAGTTGCCTTGATATTCATCCCGCTTGGCAATGCAGTGGAGATTGATGCATTGATAGAGTCTGACAAGACCATACAACACAACCAGTTCAAGCCTAGCTCTGCCAAGAAGATCAACCAGAATGCAAGTGAATACGCCACATTCTATGTCGGTTCCGAATGGTTCGGCCTGCCGGCAGCGCAAGTGGTCGAAGCGATTGAGCCGAACAATATCCGCCATATCCCGGAGAGTCCGCGCATCCTGCAAGGCATTTTGCAATATAAAGGCAACGTCATACCCATTATGAATGTGGCTGACCTTTTGGGCATGGAAATCAGCGGCCCTATGGAAAACCAGCAGATCATCGTGATACAGGCCACCGAGAAATCGCCGCAATTCGGAATCTTGGTAAGTGCACTGGGCGAGATTCCGGCTATTGAGTCGGAAAAGGTCGAATCCATCGCCAGCATATTCTCCAGCGCTGGCAACAGCCCAGCGGTGGGTGTGACGCGGGTGATTGGCAGTAACGGACTAGGCAACATGCTTACGCTATTCACAGCAGAAAGTCTTTGGACAAAAACCAGCATGCACAAAACTGCGCTAGCCGCCTGAAACCCGCCAGCGCGAGATAAGGGGTGTCTGTGTTAGTATCGCGTCTTCGCGTTTTACTGACACAACATGCAATTTTCACTGATTAAACAGGATGGTGCCGCACGCCGTGGCACTGTTCATCTGGCACATGGTGATGTGCAAACCCCGGCCTTTATGCCCGTCGGCACATATGGCTCGGTCAAAGCCATGTCGCCTGATGAAGTACGGGAAATCGGCGCACATATCCTGCTCGGCAACACCTTTCACCTCTGGCTTCGTCCTGGCCTAGATGTTATTGAGGCGCATGGCGGTCTGCACGGATTCATGGGCTGGAATGGCCCGATACTGACAGACTCTGGTGGTTTTCAGGTCTGGAGCTTGGGCGACCTGCGCAATATCTCCGAAGAAGGCGTCAAATTCCGCTCCCCTATCAATGGCGACAGCTGTTTTCTGACCCCAGAAGAATCCATGCGCATCCAGCGTGTACTGAATTCAGATATCGTCATGATCTTCGATGAATGCACGCCATACCCGGCAACCCATGATGAGGCGCGCTATTCGATGGAACTAAGCCTGCGCTGGGCCAAGCGCAGCAAGGCTGCCCATCAGGGCAACCCAAATGCACTATTCGGGATTATTCAGGGTGGCATGTATGAAGATTTGCGTGACGTCTCGCTGAACGGTCTGAAGGAAATCGACTTTGACGGCTTTGCGATTGGCGGGCTCTCGGTAGGCGAGCCCAAAGAAGACATGCTGCGCATCATCAGCCACACTGCGCCGCAAATGCCGCAAAACAAGCCGCGCTACCTGATGGGCGTGGGCACCCCCGAAGATCTGGTGGCCGCCGTCAGCCGCGGCATTGACATGTTCGATTGTGTGATGCCGACTCGCAACGCACGTAACGGCTGGCTATTCACCCGCCATGGTGACATCAAGCTGAAAAATGCCCGCTACAAAATGGATACCGGGCCACTCGATCCGGATTGCAGCTGCTATACCTGCCGCAACTTCAGTCGCGCCTACCTGCATCATCTGCACAGGCTGGGTGAGATACTCGGTGCAAGGCTGAATACCATTCATAATCTGCACTACTATCAGGAGCTGATGTCGGACATGCGCACAGCCATTGAGGCAGGCATGTTCGAGCAGTTCACGGAGGAATTCGCGCGTAGCCGCAGTAGTCTATGCTAGAATTTTGCGCTTTAGATTGATAGATTTAGACCAGAAAGGTACTCCTCGTGTTAATTAGTTCCGCTTACGCCGCATCCGGCACCCCAGCCTCCGATTGGACCAGCTTCATCCCCCTGATCGTGATTTTCGTCTTGTTCTGGTTCATGATCATTCGCCCGCAGATGAAACAAGCCAAGGAACAGAAAGCCATGATTGAAGCCCTGCAAAAAGGCGATGAGGTCGTAACTTCAGGCGGCGTAGTTGGCAAAGTCAGCAAGGTAACCGACAGTTTTGTTGCCCTTGAAATCGCAACCGATGTCACCATTAATGTACAAAAACACAGCATCCAGACCTTGTTGCCCAAGGGCACCATCAAGTCCATTTGATTAATCTGAAAGTGAGCTGACGCTATAGCGTCAGCCAAGACATCGCGAGTCGCATCATGAACCGTTACCCCTTATGGAAATACATTCTGGTCCTGGTTGCTCTGGTACTGGGTTTCCTCTACTCCATGCCCAACATGTTTGGTGAGTCGCCTGCAGTGCAAATCACCACCGTCAAGAACAGCACCAAGGTAGACCCTGCTCTGCTGGGTGAGGTAGAGAAACACCTAAAGGAACAGAATCTGGCGTTTGAGTCGCTGTTTCTGGATACCAACGGCGTCAAAGTGCGCTTTACCAATCCGGACACCCAGATCAAGGCCAAGGATATATTGCAGAACAAACTGGGCAAGGACTATGTAGTAGCCCTCAACCTGCTATCTCGTTCGCCAGACTGGTTGCGCAGCATAGGCGCATTGCCGATGTACCTAGGGCTGGATTTGCGTGGAGGCGTACATTTTCTGCTACAAGTAGACATGAAAGCCGCACTGGATAAAGCTGCAGAACGTTATGTCGGCGATTTCCGCACTTCTCTGCGCAAGGATAAAGTGGCATACCTAGGGGTTTCCCGCGAAGGGCAAACCATACAGGTACGCTTCAAGAGTGTGGAAGATCGCACCAAAGCCAGCAAGACCCTGCGCAAGGAATATGGTGATCTGACATTCAAGGAATCTGACAGCGGCAGCGATAAAGTACTGACCGCCAGCCTCAGCCTGGAGTCACAAAAGCGTATTCAAGACTTTGCTCTCAAACAAAACATCCAAACCTTGCACAACCGTATCAATGAACTGGGTGTTGCTGAGCCTATCATTCAGCAACAAGGGGCGGATCGCGTAGTCGTTCAGCTGCCAGGTGTACAAGACACTGCGAAGGCCAAGGAGATTCTGGGACGTACCGCCACGCTGGAAATCCGCATGGTAGATGAAGAAAAGAGTGATCCGGTAACACTGGAAAACGCAAGCAAGGGTCAGGTGCCATTTGGTGATGAATTCTTCCTTGACCGTGAAGGTCGTCCATTGTTGCTGAAGAAAAACGTAGTACTCACTGGCGATTACATCACTGATGCCGGCCCCGGTCTGGATCAGCAAAGCGGCGGTTCCGTGGTACACGTCACCTTTGATGGCCGTGGCGCCCGTATCTTCCAGCAGGTCACCCGTGAAAACGTGAAAAAACGCATGGCAATCCTGCTCATCGAAAAAGGCAAGGCAGAAGTCATCACCGCGCCTGTCATTAACGAAGAGATTGGTGGCGGTCGCGTACAGATTTCCGGTATGGACAACGTCCAGGAAGCCACTGATGTCGCCCTGCTGCTGCGTGCCGGTGCATTGGCTGCGCCTATGGATATCATCGAAGAGCGTACTGTCGGCCCAAGCATGGGTGAAGAAAACATCAAGCGCGGCGTACATTCCACGCTTTGGGGCTTTGCGGCGATTGCCGTATTCATGATTGTCTACTACTTGATCTTTGGCAGCATTTCAGTGCTGGCGCTAGGTATCAATCTGTTGCTGCTATTGGCGCTACTTTCGATGCTGCAAGCAACTCTTACTCTGCCAGGTTTGGCAGCGATTGCGCTCACCTTGGGTATGGCGATTGATGCCAACGTGCTGATTAACGAGCGAGTTCGCGAAGAATTGCGTAATGGCAGCACACCGCAAGCTTCAATCCATGCTGGCTACGATCGTGCCTTCGATACCATTCTAGACTCCAACATCACGACCCTAATTGCTGGCCTTGCCCTGTTCATGTTTGGCACGGGCCCGGTTAAAGGCTTTGCAGTCGTGCACTGCCTGGGCATCCTGACCTCTATGTTCAGCGCGGTGCTGGTTTCACGGGCCATCGTTAATCTGGTGTATGGCTATCGTCGCAAGATCAGCAAACTGGCAATCGGCTAACGGAATCATTACAGAGTAATCATTATGGAAATTTTCAAGATTAAAAAAGACATTCCGTTCATGAGCTATGGTCGACTGACAACGACCATCTCCCTTGTGACGTTCCTGCTCGCCATTTTCTTTCTGGCGCATCGTGGTCTGAATTTGGGTGTGGATTTCACCGGTGGTACCTTGATGGAAGTAAGCTATCCGCAATCTGCTAATCTGGGCAAGATTCGCGCTGCTGTAGATAGCGTAGGCCTGAAGGAAGCCACTGTGCAGAACTTCGGCACCAGCCATGATGTACTGATTCGCTTACCAGTGAAGACTGGTTTATCCAGTGCCCAGCTATCTGAGCAAGTGCTCGAAAAACTGAAAGAAGCAGATAGCACTGTAGAAATGCGCCGCGTCGAATTCGTCGGTCCACAAGTGGGTGAAGAGCTTTATCAGAACGGCGCCTTAGCCCTTTTCTTTGTTTGTATCGGCATCATGATCTACTTGATGCTGCGTTTTGAATGGCGTTTTGCCGTAGCTGCAATTGTCGCCAATATGCACGACGTCATCATCATTCTTGGCTTCTTCGCCTTCTTCCAGTGGGAATTCAACCTGACTGTATTGGCGGCCATCTTGGCTGTATTGGGTTATTCCGTGAACGAATCCGTGGTGGTATTTGACCGTGTACGCGAAAACTTCCGCAAGATGCGTAAAGCCTCCGTACCTGATGTCATCAACAATGCGATCACTCGCACCATGTCGCGTACCATCATCACCCACGCCATGACGCAAACCATGGTCTGCTCCATGCTGTTCTTCGGCGGTGAGGTGCTGCACAATTTCTCTCTGGCACTCACTATCGGCATTCTCTTTGGCATCTACTCTTCTGTTCTGGTTGCCAGCCCGATAGCCATGTGGCTGGGTGTATCCCGTGAAACATTGATTGGGGGCACAGAGAAAAAGGCTGAGGCAGACGCACTACCTTGACAAGCCTGACCCAAAGCGGGGAAACTAAATCATCTTCTTAACGATGTTTCCCCCTTGGACGAAATTCCCTTATACCTGCAGGTCATCATTCTTGTCCTGCTGTTACTTCTTTCAGCATTTTTTTCCAGCGCTGAAACCAGCTTAATGTCACTCAATCGTTACCGGCTGAGGCATCTTGCTAAAGATGGCCACAGAGGGGCGCGATTGGCACAAGCCCTGCTCGAAAAGACAGATCATCTTCTTGGCGCCATACTTCTAGGCAATACATTTGCAGCTGTAGCCATTGCCACCATCAGTGATGACATCACCAGTACTGTGATGGGTAATGGCAATATCGGTCTGGTGTTAGGGACTGTGACTGTCACTTTTGTCATTTTGATCTTTGGGGAAATCACGCCCAAAGTGATTGCAGCTGCTTATGCTGAGAAACTCGCTTTCTTCTACAGCTACCTGCTTTATCCCTTAATCAAAATTCTCTATCCGGCGATTTGGTTCACCAACTTGTTCGTGAGTGGTTTGCTTAAAATCCTGCGTATAAAAATTAATTTCAAAGAAACCAGCCATGCCATTTCCATGGAAGAGCTACGCAGTATCGTGCTTGAAGCAGGCAGTTATATCCCCAAGAAAAATCGGGCCATTCTGCTTAACTTGTTTGATCTGGAGAAAATTACTGTAGATGATGTGATGACTGCACATACACAAATTGAAGCCATCAACATCGACGCGCCGCTGGAAGAAGTCATACAGCGCATCTCAGCTAGCCACCACACCCGCCTGCCCGTCAGGCAAGGCAACTCAGAGGAGATCATTGGCGTCATTCAGTTACGCCATATCATGAATCAGCTGCGAGATGGCAATCTGGATATCGAAGGTATCCGCGAAATTATCAGCGAACCTTATTTCATCCCATCCGGCACACCGCTTTATACACAAATGCACCAATTTCAGGAAAAGCAGCAACGTATTGCGCTGGTCGTAGATGAATATGGTGAACTCAAGGGTCTGGTTACTCTCGAAGATATTTTGGAAGAGATCATCGGAGATTTCACCACGCAATCTCCAGTGCGCACCAGCACTTACCATCAGGAAGAAGATGGCAGCTGGGTAGTGGACGGTAGCAGCCTGCTACGCGACCTCAATAAAAAATTAGGCCTTAATCTGCCGCTTGATGGCCCGCGCACGCTCAACGGGCTGATTCTGGAGCATTTTGAAGACATCCCTGAACCTAGTACCAGCTTCAAAATCGGCACTCATGCACTGGAAATTATGCAAACACACGAAAGAAATGTGAAAAGTGTCCGTATTTATCCTTGAGGCCTCAGCTTTTCTGGTTCGGGAATTGCTTGCTTTTAAACCAGGAATAAAACGGAATACCCCTATTAATTTCGGGCTTGAAAATTTCTGAATTCGGCTCAAAATAGACTACAGATATGGCAACCAAGCACCAAGAAAATACAGGCGTAGCCAGCAAGCCAGCGGAAACTGCGCCACCTTCCATGTACAAAGTCATGTTATTGAATGACGATTACACACCCATGGAATTTGTAGTTGAAGTGTTACAACGCTTTTTTAGCAAGAACCGTGAACAAGCCACGCAAATCATGCTCAAAGTTCATACTGAAGGCTCTGGCATATGTGGTGTTTATCCACGCGACATTGCTGAAACCAAAGTGAATCAAGTTCTGGGCCATGCCCGAGAACATCAACACCCGTTGCAATGTGCAATGGAAGAAGCATAGAAAGTAACGAAATGATTGCGCAAGAACTTGAAGTCTCCCTGCATATGGCTTTTATGGATGCTCGCCAGAAACGGCACGAGTTGATCACGGTCGAGCACCTACTACTGGCAATGATAGACAACCCGACTGCGGCCGAGGTGCTGCGTTCTTGCGGAGCTAATCTCGATAACCTGCGCAGCGAACTGAACAACTACATCGAAGAGCACACCCCTACCGTAGATGGTACGGAAGAAGTCGACACCCAGCCGACGCTCGGTTTTCAGCGTGTCATCCAGCGCGCCATTCTGCACGTGCAGTCCTCAGGCAAGAAAGAAGTAACCGGTGCGAATGTGCTGGTTGCCATCTATGGAGAAAAAGACTCTCACGCTGTTTTCTTCCTGCACCAACAAGGCGTTACCCGCCTTGATGTGGTTAATTACATTTCTCATGGCGTTGCCAAGGTCACAGACAATAACAACACCAGCAAGCGTGCCGAAACAGAACAGGAAGCAGAAGCAGATGCAGCACCAGCCGGTGCACTGGAAAGCTTTACGCTTAACCTTAATCAGCAAGTGATTGCCGGCAAGATAGATCCATTGATTGGCCGTGAGCTGGAGTTGGAACGCGTAATCCAGACCCTGTGCCGTCGCCGCAAAAACAACCCTCTACTGGTTGGAGAAGCCGGTGTAGGTAAAACTGCTATCGCCGAAGGACTTGCGCGCCGTATTGTGGAAGGGAATGTGCCGGATGTTCTGGCCAACGCCACCATCTACTCACTGGATATGGGTTCCCTATTGGCTGGCACAAAATACCGTGGCGATTTTGAACAACGTCTGAAAGCGGTGATGAAGAAACTGGCAGAGCAGCCTGACGCTGTACTGTTTATTGATGAGATTCACACTTTAATAGGTGCAGGTGCGGCTAGTGGCGGCACGCTGGATGCATCCAATCTGCTGAAACCAGCGCTATCAAACGGCTCGCTGAAATGCATAGGCGCTACCACTTACCAAGAGTTCCGCGGCATTTTTGAGAAAGACCATGCACTCTCACGCCGCTTCCAGAAAATTGATGTGGAAGAGCCCAGCGTGGCCGAAACCGTTGAAATTCTGAAAGGCCTGAAATCCCGCTTTGAAAAACACCACAGTGTCAAATACACCGCTGGTGCATTGAATACAGCTGCAGAACTTTCTGCCAAATACATCAACGACCGTCACCTGCCAGACAAGGCAATTGATGTGATTGATGAAGCTGGCGCTGCGCAACGTATCTTGCCGAAATCCAAGCAGAAGAAGGTGATCGGTAACAAAGAAATCGAGGACATCATTGCCAAGGTGGCGCGCATTCCGCCTAAGAATATCTCCAGTGATGACCGCAACGCGCTAAAAACACTGGAACGCGACCTCAAATCTGTTGTGTTTGGTCAGGACAAAGCGATTGAAGTGTTGGCTTCCGCCATCAAGATGGCACGTAGCGGGCTGGGAAGCACGCAAAAGCCGATAGGCGCATTCCTCTTCTCTGGTCCAACTGGGGTTGGTAAAACCGAAGTAGCACGCCAGCTGGCTTATACACTGGGAATAGAACTGGTGCGTTTTGACATGTCCGAATATATGGAAAGACATGCCGTGTCACGCTTGATTGGTGCGCCTCCCGGTTATGTGGGTTTTGAACAGGGCGGCCTCTTGACTGAAGCCATTACCAAGCACCCCTATTGCGTGTTGCTGCTGGATGAAATTGAAAAGGCGCATCCTGATATCTTTAACATCCTGCTGCAGGTAATGGATCACGGCACACTGACTGACAACAATGGCCGGAAGGCAGATTTCCGCAATGTCACCATCATCATGACCACCAACGCCGGTGCGGAAGCGATCTCCAAGACCAGTATCGGCTTTACACTGGCCAAGAGTGCCGGTGATGAACTGGCCGATATCAAGCGCATGTTCACGCCTGAGTTCCGCAACCGTCTGGATGCCACGGTGTCATTTGCGCCACTGTCGCATGAAATCATCATGCGTGTAGTTGATAAGTTCCTCATGCAACTGGAAGATCAATTGCATGAGAAAAAGGTGGATGCCACATTCAGCGATGCATTGAAGGAATATCTGGGCAAGAAGGGCTTTGACCCATTGATGGGTGCACGCCCGATGGCACGCCTGATTCAGGACACCATACGCCGCGCGCTAGCCGACGAATTGCTGTTTGGCCGTTTATCCAACGGCGGTCATGTGCATGTTGATATTGACGATACAGACACGATCAAGCTGGTATTTGATGAATCAACAGCAGTTGCTGCTGCAACTGCCGACATTGCCAACTAGCTTGCTCTATGTCTCCAAAATACCCTGTTTGGCATCCTGCCAAAGAGGGTATTTTTCCATCACCGCCTGAAATAGGTCACTATTCACCCAATCTTGCAACCAGGCTTGTAATCGTGGATACGGAGCCATATCAAACCACGCTGCATCCACCGCCGCAAATTGTCGTATAAACGGAAATATGGCGATATCTGCCAAGCTGGCTTTTTTACCACAGAGGTAAGCCTGCTGCGATAACAAGCCTTCAAGCTTTTGCAGGAATTGCTCTCCCTGTGCGCGATAGAATTCGGCAGGATGCTCAGGAAATCGTATGGCATATTTGTAGCGATCCAGCGCCTGCTTGAAGCTGCCATCGTTTTCTGCCAGCAACGACGCCAATAACGATTCGTGCATAAGCCAACCTTGTGGGTCGTTTTGCTGCAAAGCCCATCTAGCTATATCCAGACTTTCATCAATCACCTTGCCATCGGCTAGCACCAACACCGGCACCGTTCCCTTGGGAGAAACCTGCAGCATGTGAGAAGGCTTATCCTTGAGTGCTATCTCGCGTATCTCAACCTCAATACATGCATACTTCAAGGCCATACGCGCCCGCATCGCATAAGGGCAGCGACGATAAGAATAAAGAACCGGCTTGGTCATTCAGAGGGAGAGGTTTTTTGCTTGTTCACTTCGCAGGTATTCACACCCAGCAAAGCATAAGCCGGGCACCAGCGGAACAGCGCAGTAGCCAGATAGACAAAACCCAGCAGTCCCAACCATTTCCATGGTGCCGGGCCCAAAATTAGCAATACAACAAGTGCCAAGCCAGCCAGCACTCTGAGCGCACGGTCTATTTTGCCTACATTCGTTTTCATGATCTGCCTCCTTAACCTATGGTTTCGCAAGCTTCCCTGATCAATGCCGGGCCGCGATAAATAAGCCCACTGTAAACCTGAACCAGACTCGCGCCAACCTGTATTTTCTCGAGTGCATCTTGACCGTTAAGTATGCCACCGACACCGATAATCGGCAGGCTACCCTGCAAGCGCTGCGCCAATTGCTGAATCACCAGCGTCGATTTATCCCTGACTGGCGCCCCGGATAATCCACCGGTTTCTTCTGCATTTGGCATGCCTTGGACAGCCTCCCTGGACAAAGTAGTGTTTGTGGCTATCACCCCGTCCATGCGTTGCTGCATCAGCAAGTCAGCAATCTCATGCACCTGCTCAAACTCAAGATCCGGGGCTATCTTCAGAGCAACTGGGACATAGCGGCCGTGGGTCTGCGCCAGCTCTGCTTGCGCTTGTTTGAGGCTGGCAAGCAATGCGGAGAGGGCATCCTTCTCCTGCAATTGACGCAAATTCTTGGTATTAGGTGAAGAAATATTCACCGTGATATAGCTGGCATGCGGATATACTTTGCGCATGCAGATCAGGTAATCATCTACAGCGCGCTCATTAGGCGTATCAAAATTCTTGCCGATATTGATACCAAGCACACCCTTGTAAGTTACGTTCTTCACGTTCTCGATAAGATTGTCCACGCCAAGGTTATTAAACCCGAAGCGGTTGATAATCCCCTGCGCCTCTTTCACACGAAAAAGGCGCGGCTGCGGGTTACCGGGTTGCGGACGCGGTGTCACCGTGCCGACTTCAATAAAACCAAAGCCCAATGCGGCCAAGCCATCAATATAAGCGGCGTTTTTGTCGAGACCGGCAGCCAGGCCAACCGGGTTAGGGAATGTCAGCCCCATCACCTGGCGTGGCTGGCAGATTGGCGCCTTGGGCAAAAGCTTGAGGAGACCTGCTTTTTCTGCAGTTTTAAGAGATTTCAGGGTCAGGTCGTGTGCGTTTTCAGCCTCTAGCTGGAAAAGCAAGGGTCGGGCAAATGAGTAGATATCCATGCCCGGATTTTACTTGAAAACACCCCGGTCGCCGAGTAATCAGACGGTCATGAATCAATACCATTGATCATTGCCCGCACATGCCAAGCATGCCACTGAAAGGCGCGCCGTTATTGCCTCTCAGGGCAGGCCGGAGACGCCCGTAAATATTGGCTTGCAGGGCATATGTTTTTGCTATGCATCATCCATTTGCCTATTAAAAATAAAAAACGGTCACTTACGCGACCGCTTTTTATTGCTCTGCTCAAGCTAGCTTAACG
>CAYXMC010000005.1:0-19060 GCA_964466095.1 uncultured Methylophilaceae bacterium
GTGGTCGAGTTGATGACCGAAATGATCCAGACGTTTCAAATCAAGATTGATCCTTAGGCGCCCTCTTGCTGCCTCGCGCAGCACTTGCGATACATCCCCCGGCAGGCTGGTGACAGCATCGGCCAGATGCCCGAGGCCGCGCCGCCCTTTTTTGAACAGAGCAGCAGGCATGTAGCGGTCAATGATGATTTTCTTCACGAACGGCGTCAGGTGACCGACGATCTGGAAATCCGGATCAAGCTGGCGGCCCAAACCTTCAAGCGTAATCAATGCTTTGAACAACATGGTGAGGTCTGGCGGCACAGCAAGATGATTCTCGCGCATGATGGTAGTAAGGTCATTCAACAATGCACTAAAACGCACATGTTTGAGCGGCGCATTGTCGTAATTGCAGATGAACTCATCCACATCGGATGCAAGCTTGGCTTCGTCCACCTGCGCATCGCCCGCCCAGATAATGAGGATGTCGCGCAGGGTATCAATATCTCGCGAGACCAGGGCTGCGAGCAAATCGGCTATCTCGCCTCGCCGGTCCAGCGTGATGCGTCCTACCATGCCGCAATCAATAATCGCCAACTTGTTTTCCGGCAGGTAAAACACATTGCCCGGGTGTGGATCAGCATGGAAAAACCCATCAATCAGCACCATCTTCAGCACGGCATTGGCACCGCGCTCAGCCAGTAACTGCAAGTCCAGCCCGCTGCTTCTGGCTTTCTGCAAATCGTTGCCCGGTATGCCGTTGATGCGCTCCATCACCAGCACACCTTCACTGGTGTAATCCCAATAAATCTTGGCGAACTTGACGTTCTTGTCATCAGCGAAATTTCGGCCGAAACGCTCGGTGTTGCGGCCCTCCATTGCCAGATCGAGCTCGCGTTTCAGCGACTTGGAGAATTGGCCGATGATTTTGCCCGGCTGAAAACGCTTGGCTTCCGGCATCTCGGATTCGATAAGGCGCCCAAGGTGCGAGAGTAGCCGCAAATCGGCATCTATGCTCTCCTGCACATTTGGCCTACGTATCTTCAGGACTACTGGCGTATCGTCCTGCAACTTAGCCAAGTGCACCTGTGCTATCGAGGCGCCGGCAATCGGCTCGGTCTGAAAATCCTTGAACACTTCAAATGGTGACTTGCCCAGTGCTTTTTCCAGATCAGGCAACAATTCCTCGAAGGGCACCGGCGGTACTTGATCCTGCAGTTTGGCGAACTCTGCTATCCAGTGCGGCGGAAAAATATCTGGCCGCGTTGCCAAGACTTGGCCGAGTTTGACAAAGGTTGGCCCCAACTCCTGTATTGCCATGCGCGCCCGTACTTCGGTGGGCAGCTTCATGATCTCGGGTGGCGTTTCCGTGGTGATGGCATTACCGATATAGCCAATCAGGCTGCGCTTGCCCAGACGCTTGGCGACATCTGTCCAGCCGTAGCGCATCAGGATGCCGGCGATTTCGCGCAAACGACCAAAGTCGCGCATCACGGAAATGGTTTCACGTATCATCGAATTTAAGTTCTTGGAGTGTTGTTCTCACCAAGCATGACTTTACTTGGCGGCTTTGATTTTGTTGGCTTTACTTTCGATTTTGCTGGCGACTTCATGCAATTTCTTGCTCAGACGTAAGGCAGCACTTGCGCCGACACCCCGAATGATGTCACGGCCGGCTTTCTTTACCTCGCTTGAGGATTCATGCACACGCTTTGCCAAACCTTTAGCAACTAACCGCACGCGCTGCCGGGTGGCAGTACCAGTCTGGTAAGCATGATCGACAAGCGCTTCATGGTGCCAGTCGCGTACTGGTGGAGCATGGTCTATCACCTGGCGCACAATGGTCTTGGCATCGCTTAGTGAAAACAATCGTGTATCTCGCATCGAAAGCTCCAAATGGGTCGTCACAATTGCTGCATTCTACACACGAAACAAGCAGATTCAGAAGCCGCTTTTTTGCCATGCTTGATATTCGCGGTTTACATGACGAAACAAATGCATTTAGAATCATGCACATGCGAATTTCAAAATTTCTGACAACCGCTGTATTGACGCTGTTTTGCGGCTTTTCCCAAGCTGCGGAACCACTCACCAGCACGACTTCCAACGTGGTGACTGAGGCAGAAAAGGCGGATTCCTGGTCTAGCTATGCTCAGGAGGTGCTGTTAAGTGCCCTGAGTCTGACCGGCATCAAATACAAGTATGGTGGCAATTCCCCGGATACCGGTTTTGATTGCAGCGGCTTTGTCCGCTATGTGTTTGGTCAGGCTGCCAACCTTACTCTGCCACATGGCGCACGCGCCATCAGCCAGTTGGGGCAGGCAGTACCTGTTGATCAACTACAGCCCGGCGATCTGGTTTTTTTTGATACGCTGAAAACGGCGTTTTCACATGTCGGGATTTATCTGGGCAACAACCGCTTTATCCATGCGGCTAGTGCCGGTGGTGGCATACAAGTCGTCAATATGAAAGACGAATACTGGACCAAGCGTTATAACGGTGCCCGCCGCATTCCAGCTGCTGAAGGCGAAGCCATCGACAAATCGGTAAAATAATTCAGCCTCATGGCTTGATGCTGAAAGACTTCTTGCCAAACAGCCGCCCCTGCACACAATCTACCCCTAAGCGCTTGGCCCACTCAAACTGTTCGCAGCTGTCGACGCCGCTCATAATGGTTTGCACCCCTATCCTGCGTGCTGCACTGACCAGCCAATCTACTGTGGCGTAGGCTGACTTCTCGTTGAGCCCTCGCAGGGTCTGGCCGTTGAACTTGATGACCCGCGCATCCATAAATGCACTTAGCGAGAACATACCCCAGCCAACTCCAACATCTTCCAGCGCCACTGCTGTACCGCTCTGGTTGAGCAGCTCTATGATGCGCTGGGCACGCTCCACATCGGCCATGGTATGGTTCTCCACCAGATTGATGATGAGCTCGCGGTCGGACCAGGCATGCTGCTTGAACAAGCTCAGAAACGGGTTATCCAGGCCTTCACCACCCTCATAAAAGCTGTCGATATCAAGATCCAGCATCAGCCATCCACCGGGTGGCGATTCTTCAATTTGCAGTTTTTTTACTTCCAGCTCAGCATGGAACAATAACAAAGGGTTCTTGTGCAACATGGCAAACATGGCACCTGTATCCAGCTTCTGCTGGCGGTTGTTCCAGAATCTGGCAGCGGCCTGATAACCAGCTATCTCGGCAGACTGCACCTCAATGATAGGCTGGTATTCGACACCATAACGACGACCCAGCAACACATCCAGCACATCGTTAGCACTTAAATCGGCCGGATCAGCCAGCAGTGAACGGCTTAGCGCCCTTAATTCGGATTGATTGAAAGCATTCATTTTATCTTCCTCAATTCATCTCAAAATTCATTGTAAATGAGAATTATTATTATTTGAAGACAAAAATTGTTACAGCCAATTCAGCGGATTGAAAGTTACCTGTCGCTATGCCCGAGTGAACGCTCCGGGTCTATATGATCGCGTATCAGTTGCTTGAGCTCTTTGGATTCAGGGAAGCGCCCGGCATCTTTACGGGAGAAAATGACAGTTCCATTGAGGCTAACCTCAAATATTCCGCCAGTACCCGGAACCAGAGTCAATCCGCCAATGTCCGATTCAAAAGTCGTCAAAAGCTCTTGCGCCATCCACGCCGCACGCAAGAGCCAGCGGCACTGGGTGCAATATTCAATCTTAACTTGATGGTGTTGAGCTGCTTCGCTCATGACTTGCTCCGATCGTTTGTTGTTGAATTTATTTTATGAATAATGCGGGGCGCTCTTTGCAAGCGGTACGCAAATAGCGGAAAATAAAGCTGTTTGTTTTATGTAGCATTATCTCACTACCTGTTTCCATTAAGGAATTGTTCTACATGCGTTCAAAATTCGAGAAATTTGGCCTCATTACTATCGGCACCATACTCGGCATCATGCTCAGCCTGAATTATTCTGCGGTTGCCGAGAAGGACAACAAGCTGCAGCTGCCGCTAGATGACCTGCGTTCATTCGCCGAAGTCTTTGGCAAGATCAAAAGTGATTATGTAGAACCGGTAGACGACAAGAAGCTCATCAGTGAGGCCATCAATGGCATGTTGTCTGGTCTGGACCCTCACTCCGCTTACCTTGATGCCGATGGCTTCAAGGATCTGCAAGCAGGCACCCAGGGTGAGTTCGGGGGCCTCGGGATTGAAGTCGGCATGGAAGACGGCTTCGTCAAGGTAGTCTCTCCGATTGAAGACACCCCAGCCTACAAAGCTGGCCTGAAGAGCGGCGACCTGATCATGAAACTTGATGAGACACCGGTCAAAGGCATGACACTGAATGAGGCGGTCAAGCGCATGCGCGGCAAACCGGACACTCAAATTGTGCTTACCGTATTGCGCAAAGGCGAGTCCAAAGCACTTGTCTTTACGTTGACCCGCGCCATCATCAAGACACAGAGCGTGAAGTACAAGCTCTCTGAGCCCGGCTATGCTTATGTACGCATCACCCAATTCCAGGAACACACTGGTGAAGACTTGGCTAAAGCCTTGAAAACCATGCGTGACCAGAACAATGACACCCTCAAAGGTTTGGTGCTCGACCTGCGTAATAACCCAGGCGGCTTATTGAATGCTGCTGTTGGCGTCACTGGCGCCTTCATTCCCAAGGGCGAGTTGGTGGTCTACACAGAAGGCCGCACAGAAGACGCAAAAATGCGTCTAACTGTGAACCCTGAAAATTACGTCAAAGGCGGTGCCAAGGAAGATTATCTGCGCAACCTGCCTGCAGAATTCAAGACTGTGCCGATGGCAGTCATCGTTAACGGCGGCTCAGCTTCTGCTTCCGAAATTGTGGCTGGCGCTCTGCAGGACCACAAACGTGCAGTCATCATGGGTACTCAAAGTTTCGGCAAGGGTTCAGTGCAAACCATATTACCAATGAACAATGGCACAGCGATCAAGCTGACCACTGCCCGCTACTTCACCCCCAAGGGCCGCTCCATTCAAGCCAAGGGTATTGTGCCTGATATCACAGTTGAAGAAGGCACCGTGAACACTGCCGATCAGGGCGGCAATATTCGCGAAGCCGACCTGAGCCGTCATCTTTCCAACCCCAAGGAAAATGAGGCTCCTGTAAAGAACGAGGTTCCAAAAGTACCTATGCCGGAAGAACCCAAGGACAAGCCTGCCGACAAGGCTGGTGAAAAAACTGGCCCTATTGAGCCAGGTTCCAAGAACGATTACCAGTTCAATCAGGCGCTGAATCTGTTGAAGGGCCTGCAGATTCTGCAACGCAAGTAAGCTAGATAACTATATGGCCGCCAGCCAAAGCTGGCGGCTGAGTTTTTCAATATCTCACGCACTATTGCAACTCTGCCAAGATACATTTGGGATATAGCCTATGCTAGATAAACTGATTATTGAATTTGATCGCGGACTGCGCACCATCACAGCCGAAGCGCGCAGCGTCAGACCCCACCCGGACAAGCACCAAGCTGAAAGCAAACTGGATGACGCAGAGAAGCGCCATGTAGCATCTCTGATGCGCATCAACCATTGCGGTGAGGTCTGCGCACAAGCACTCTATAACGGTCAATCGTTCACCTCACGCAACCCGGAGATTGTTGCCGCTCTGCGCCAAGCTTCACAGGAAGAGACAGAGCATCTGGCCTGGTGCGAGAAGCGCATCAAGGAATTAGGCGGCCACAAGAGTCTGCTTAACCCCTTGTGGTATGCCGGCTCCTTTACACTGGGCGCAATTGCCGGCGCAGTGGGTGACAAATGGAATCTTGGCTTTCTGGCTGAAACCGAACGCCAGGTAGGCAAACATCTGGAATCGCACCTGCAGCGCCTTCCTGCGCAGGATGAAAAGAGCCGCGCCATTCTTGAACAAATGCGTATAGATGAAGCCCAGCACGCGGACACTGCGATTGCCCATGGCGCTGCCGAGCTGCCGGCTCCCATCAAAGCTGCGATGCAGGCTGTCTCCAAGATCATGACTTCCACCACTTATCACATCTAAACTACCTAGACTGAAACATGCAGAAATTTAGTGACATTCTCGCCACCATGGCACCGATAGACCATTTATCCAAACTGGAGCTTTTGGATGACACTGGCAATACAGTAGCCACAATTGAAAACAAGCAAGGCAGCCAGGGCTCGCTCAAGTTGTATCACCATCTATGGAAAAAATACGGCTGCATCAATATTGCTGCAGCCAAAGAAGGTTTGGAGCTTTATGCGGAACACACGGCAGACGCAGAAGCGAATCCAGGTAAGCATCCAAATATCGACCGCCTGTTTAAACTGATCTCCCAACAACGCGAGCTGACTGTCAAAGCCAGCTAAGTACTGTTGCTTTTAAGCAACATTTCAATCAAAAGGGCAGCTGAAGCTGCCCTTTTTGTTTTATTTGGTCGCATTTGCCCCGCACCACTTTTGCAAATGATAACAATTATCATTTATAATCTGTGCAGATTTTATCTAAATGACCATTCGCACAAGCCAGCGTTTGCAAGCCAGTGCTTTAATTTAAGGAAAAAGCACATGCTACGCAAAACGCCTATCGCGCTTGCGGTGGCCGCCATTTGGGGGATTGCCCCTTACGCGGTCGCTGCGGATCATGCTGACGACACACTGCCTGAAGTTCAGGTTAGCGCCAAGTCTGAGAACACGGCCACCCAGCCTTCGGAAAAGACCAAGTCTTACACCATTCAATCTACGGCTTCCGCCACTCGACTGGAGGCCTCAATGCGCGAGACACCACAGTCCATGTCTGTGGTGACTCGTCAATTAATGGATGACTTCAAGCTCAACAGTGTCAACGATGCACTTGATTTTGCAACCGGCATCCGTGTAGAACGCGTTGAAACTGACCGCACCTACTATACCGCTCGCGGTTCAGATGTCACCAACTTCCAGATCGACGGCATAGGCGCACCGATGTCCTACGGTTTGACCTTTGGAGATCTGGATACCGCGCTCTACGACAGAATTGAAGTCATCCGTGGTGCCAACGGGCTGTTATCAGGAACTGGCAACCCTTCTGCTACAGTCAACTTTATCCGCAAGCGCCCAACCGCAGATTTTCAGGCAAAAATTGATGTTTCTGCCGGCTCATGGAATAACCGCCGCGTACAAAGCGATGTTTCCGGCTCATTGAACGACAGTGGCACTGTACGTGGCCGCTTGGTACTGGTGAACCAGAACAAGGACTCCTATCTGGACCGTTACAGCGTAGAGCGCAATGTCGGCTACGGCATCATCGAAGCTGATATCTCAGACAAGACCCAACTGGCCTTCAGCCACACCTACCACCAGAACGACGCGAATGGGGTACTCTGGGGCGCTCTGCCGCTGGTGGACGAAAATGGTAATCGCAGACAATTCAATCGTTCAGACTCTATCGCCGCTGACTGGTCCAAGTGGAACACTCTGAACAACATCACCACTGCCGAGCTCAGCCATCTTTTCAGTAATGGCTGGAAAGGCAAATTCAGACTTTCCAGAAAAGAGATCACCGCCAATTCCGACCTGTTCTATGTCTTGCAATTGACTGGCCCCACAGGCTTGCAACCATATGCTGGCAACTACCGCGACTCCCACAAGGAACTAACCGCAGACGCCTACTTGTCTGGCCCATTTGATCTGGCTGGCCGCGAACATGAACTGGTCTTGGGCACAACCTGGTCCAGACAAACGATTGATGAAGTCGAAAAAGCCGGCACCATTCCGGCGTTTCTCGATGTCAACAGCATTGCAGCGATTCCTCAGCCGGTATTCACACTCTCCCCATTCTTCGCTGCTCTGGATATCAAGCGCACGAATGCCTATGCTGCTGCCAAGTGGAATGTAACGGACAAACTGAAAGTCACCACTGGCGCCAATATGCTGACTTATGAGTTAACTGGCTCTAGCTACGGTGCAGCGCAGAATGCCGGCGCTCATGACAAGATCACACCATATGTGGGTGCAGTTTATGCGCTTGATGATATTCACTCGGTTTACTCAAGTTACACCAGCATCTACAACCCACAGGTATTACTGGACAAGAACCTGAAGCCACTCACCCCCATCGAAGGCAAGAACTACGAAATTGGCTTGAAGAGCGAATTCTTCGATAAACGCCTGAACACTTCTATTGCTCTGTTCAAGAATGTTCAACAGAACGTTGCCCAAGCAGCAGGATTCGCGGGTGGCTTGACTGTATATGATGGCATAGACGCCATTACCAAAGGTTATGAAATAGATGTATCTGGCGAGGTCACTTCCAACCTCAATATCAGCGGCGGCTTTACCAACCTGTTGAGTCTGAAGGACGAGGATGACAACAACGTCAAATCCTATGTGCCAAGACGAGTTCTACGTCTGGCCGCGGTGTACAAAGTGCCGGGATACGAAAAGTTGAAACTGGGTGGCAACCTAAACTGGCAATCCAGCATGCACACCACTGCTACAGTGCTTGATTCCACCACTTTTGCAACAGCATTCTCCCAACGTATCACGCAGGAGAGCTATGCCACTGTCAACCTGATGGCTAATTATGAAATCAATAAAAACTGGAGCACTGCTTTAAATCTGTATAACGTGACAGATGAAAAATACCTCACCAGCTTGATGTGGAGCCAGAGCTATTACGCCGCACCACGTAGCGCGATTGCCACACTGACCTGGAAATATTAATCAGCTCGCAGGCAAATAAAAAGGCGGACTTGATGTCCGCCTTTTTATTTTTTGTAATACCTACAGCTTGGGGGAGATCGGCGGGTGATAGATGAACTGCACCAGATTACCGGCAGGATCAAAACAATACAGGCTACGTGCACCATCCCTGTGAGTTTTTGGCGCTTGGGCAATTTTGACACCATGCTCAAGCAAATGGTCATGCCAAGCATCTACATCTTCCGGGGTTTTCAGGATGAAGCCAATATGGTCGAGACGTTGCGGGCCATCCAGCACGTTGTCAGCAGCCAGTCTGTGTAATGCCAGATTATCTCTTCCAGAAGTCAGGTAGATATTATCTGGATCTGGCTGCCATTCTTCCTGCATGCCAACGACATCACGATAAAATGTCAGACAGTCTTCAAGACCATGTACAAACAAGGCCACATGGTGCAGCCCCAGCATACCTCCAGGACGTGTAGTCACTGTCATCAGAGTGGTGCCTCCACAATCTCGAAATCATGACTGATTTCTACAGACTTGCTAAGCATGATAGAAGCAGAACAATATTTCTCGGCAGAGAGTTTGACTGCACGCTCCACTTGGGCCGGGTTCAAGCCCTTGCCTGTGACTACAAAATGCACATGAATCTTGGTAAAGACTTTAGGCACTTCATCAGCGCGGGTGGCATCCATTTCAGCAACGCAATCAGTCACCGGTTGGCGTGCCTTTTTCAGGATAGTGACGACATCAAACGAGGTGCACGCTCCCATACCGATTAGCAGCATCTCCATGGGACGCATGCCAAGATTACGCCCACCCGCTTCAGGTGCGCCATCCAGCACGACGGCATGACCAGTCTCGGACTCACCCATGAAACATACATTCTCAACCCACTTTACTCTTGCTTTCATTGCCTGCTCCAGCGAGTGTTTTACTTGATATCCAGTAGTTCCACATCAAACACCAGTGTGGCATTTGGTGGAATCACGCCACCAGCACCACGAGCGCCATAGCCCATGTCGGATGGAATAATCAGGGTACGCTTGCCACCAACCTTCATACCGGCAAAGCCTTCGTCCCAACCACGGATAACCTGACCACCGCCAAGGAAAAATACGAATGGCTCACGACGATCTAGCGAGCTATCGAATTTCTCGCCCTTGCCATCGGATTTGTTAGGGTCATAGAGCCAGCCGGTGTAATGCACGGTGACATTGAAGCCTTGTTCCGCCGCACGGCCCTGACCTTCAACGGTATCGATTTTGACTAATTCGGTAATGGTTTTGCTCATAGCCGGTTTTTCCTGTGTTGAATTTGAGGTTTTGGAATCTGCATTACAGCCGCTGACAGCGAACATAGTCGACAAAAGCGCTGCAATCAGTGTTACCTGTTTCATCGGGACTCCAAAATACTGTAATTAATTGAAGGCGGTATGATACCCGAAAAACAATTCGGTTCATTTGATATGCGTCAGCCGACGCCCGGATTCAAGGTTGCTGGTAGACCCAATCCAGCAAGGCATCTTGCGCAGCACGGCTATATTGCGCACGCAGACCATTTGCCATAAATACGACAGACCAGCGCCGTCCCTTGGCATCCAGCACATAGCCAGCAATCGCCCGCACCCCCTCGATAGAGCCGGTTTTCAGGTGCGCCCGTCCCTGCACGGCGCTATCCTTCAGGCGGCGGCTGGTCGTACCATCCACCGCAAGTATAGGCAGAGATGAAATGAACTCCGGCATGACCGGGCTAGCGTAAGCTTTAATCAGCAGGTCGTTCAAATGCTGTGCGCTGATACGCTCAATTCGCGACAGCCCCGAGCCATTTTCCAGCACCAGTTCCGGAAAATCCATGCCTTTGCTTGCCAGCCAGGCCCGCACGGCCTTATCACCATCGACTTCGGTTGATGGTATCGCCATGCGCTCAGCCCCCAGCGTCAGCAACAATTGCCTGGCCATCAGGTTGTTGCTGTATTTATTGATACGGCGCACCACATCATTGAGCGGGATAGACTGCTGCTCCATCAACTTGCTGGATTTCTCCGGCAAAGCAGCGTAACGGACACCGCCTGCAAAACCACCACCCAATTGCTGCCATATTTTCTTGAATAGGCTGTAGGTATAAGTCGCATCATCCAGCAGGCTAAGCTCCAGATATTTTTCACCGCATGCCTGCGAATAGCTGCCCGTAAAGGTTACCTGAACTGTTTTAGCATCTGATGGTTGTACCTTGTAGTTTTGCTTGCTGCGCCAGTCACCACACTCTTCCTGCGTCAGCTTGAGCTGATTACTCACCCTTATACCCGGCAGGTCTGGTTCTGCGCGCACACTAAATTGATCACCATCCATACCAAAACGAAAACTGGTGGATTTCAGGTTGACCAGCAATGCATTGGCAGTGGCGTTGTAAGCACGATAGCCATCACCATCAAATGCTGCGGTATCTCTTAGCTTGGGGCTGAAATAACTGTTATCCAGTACAAGATCACCGCGAATATCTCGCAGACCAAGCTGACGCAGACTATTCAGCAGTCGCCAGAAATCTTCGGCCATGAGTGTCGGATCACCATACCCCTTGATGATGAGATTCCCTTCAAGCACTCCATTATTGACGACACCATCGGTATAAACCTCTGTGCGCCAGCGGTAAGCCGGCCCCAGAACTTCCAGCCCGGCATAAGTCGTCAGCAGCTTCATGACCGAAGCCGGGTTCATGGCTTTATCTGCCATATGTGCCAGAAGAGGTTTTTCCGCATCAACACGCTGCACAACAACAGCCACAGTGTCTGCTGGCACGCTATCTTTTTGCAGCATTGCGGCTAGCGGCTCTGGCAAAGCTGCATGAGCCAAGGTTAGCGGCAGCAGTGCGAGTATGAGCAAAAGTCTGGTCATGTCAGATCGGCGAGTATGGCTTTTGTCTGGGCCATCAGAAAA
This sequence comes from uncultured Methylophilaceae bacterium, assembly GCA_964466095.1. Taxonomy (GTDB): domain Bacteria; phylum Pseudomonadota; class Gammaproteobacteria; order Burkholderiales; family Methylophilaceae; genus CAYXMC01. The sequence goes on from CAYXMC010000005.1 coordinate 11,569, forward strand.
TCAATTTCAGGTTCGCTAATGACATAGGGCGGCATGAAATAAACAGTATTACCAATAGGTCGCAAGATCAGCCCCCGCTGCAAAGCTGCCATATAGAAATTGCGCTGAAATCTGGGGTCTGCACTCTGCACGTCAAACGCCAGTATCATGCCGCGCTGGCGTATGTGATCTAGCGGTAATTCCTGCAAGGCCTGCATGGCGGCCGCCATATAAGCGGATTTGCCCAGATTAGTTTCCAGCACTGATTCTTCCTCAAATATCTGCAAAGTCGCCAGTGCCGCGCTGCAAGCCAACGCATTGCCGGTATAGCTATGTGAATGAAGAAAACCCCTGCTAACATCGTCATGGTAAAAAGCCTGATAGATCGTATCCTTGGTAAGTACCGTAGATAAAGGCAGATAACCGCCACTGATACCTTTGGAAAGACATACAAAGTCAGGCTTGATGGCAGCTTGCTCATAGGCAAACATGGTACCGGTGCGACCAAAACCCACCGCAATCTCATCTGCGATCAGATGTAGTTCATAGCGATCGCAAATCTCCCTTGCCCGCTGCAGATACACAGGGTGATAGATCCCCATGCCGGCGGCGCATTGCACCAAGGGCTCCACAATCAGGGCTGCCAACTCTTGATGATGCGTTGCTACATATACATCCAGTGCCTCGGCACAGCGCAAAGCATAAGCCTCGGCGCTTTCACCGGGCTCGGCCAGACGGCTATCCGGGCTGGGCACTTGCCTCCCCTGCCGCAGTAAGGGCGCATAGGTATCTTTAAAAATAGCAACATCGGTGACTGCCAATGCACCCAAGGTTTCACCGTGATAACTGTTTTGCAGGCTGAGAAATTGTGTTTTGCCCTCACGTCCAAGATTTCGCCAGTAATGAAAACTCATCTTCAGCGCAATCTCTGTGGCAGATGCACCATCCGATGCATAAAAAGCATGGCCCAGCCCTGTCAGCTTTGCCAGCTTTTCCGAAAGTTGTACCACGGGTTCATGGGTAAACCCCGCCAGGATCACATGTTCAAGCTGATCCAGTTGCTGACGGATAGCTGCCTTGATAGCTGGATGGTTATGTCCGAAAAGATTGACCCACCAAGAGCTGACAGCATCCAGATAGCGTTTGCCTTCAAAATCTTCAAGCCATACTCCTTGGCCACTGCGTATCGGAACTAATGGGAGGGTTTCGTGATTTTTCATCTGTGTGCAAGGGTGCCACACAGCATCAAGGCTTCTTTGCAGAAGTTGCTGATTATTCATTAATGTATGACGTGATGGGTTGTCGGCTCGTGAATGACGACAGGCGCGGAGGACAGGTTCAAATCCCATCCTGCATCCTTGCAGGTCAATTGCAGCATATTGGTGAGTGCCTGTATCAATTCTGCGTTCATGGGAATACGCGCCATATGACCCTCACGGGAATTTAGTTCCAGCACGGTTTGCTGGCCTATCTTCAACAGCTTGCAATCACTAGGCAGTATCGGCTCTTTGGTAATTGGTTTGCGGTCAGCATCATAGGTTTCGCTGAAATCCATATCACGCATGGCAGATGGCTGGCTGGCACCTGCCTTGGCGAAGTTGTCCAGTGTCTCCTGTGTTTCCGGCGAGAACTCATCAGGCGCAGCTAACGGCGCAATATTGGCAGTCTGCATCATGCCCCAGATTGCTTTGACAATGCGGCGAGTCAGCCAAATCGTCATCTCTGTTTTATCTGAAAGCCCGAGGCGCAAAAGCATGCGATCCTGCAAGCCATCATAGCCAAGATTAAGTTGTTGTATTGCTGCATTGACTACACCGTCTGCCACTACCATTACTCCGATAACGTTTCTTACACTATACAAAATTTTGCGGCGTTTATGCCATTAAATCGAGCCTGAATATCAACCTCTTATTATCATTTGCAATTTAAGTTGAGATTCTCTAAGTTTTTTTGCAAGATAAATGAGATGTTCTGAAACGGTTGATTTACACAGCAGTTGAAACAAAAAAGGGGACACCTAAGTGTCCCCAAGGAGGGATAGCAATGGCTATGCTATCGGGGTTTTTTAGATCAGCATAAAGTGATCTGCTGTCAGAGTTGGTGCATCGCCACCCAAACCTAATTGAGCAAATTGAATTGCGCCTGTGCTGTCGCTTGCATCGTTATCGTAGAATAGGCTGCCAGTGAGGCTATCGTAGAAAATATAAGCTTTGGCATCCGTTGGCAGGTTATTAATGTCACTGGAGAAATTACCTTCACTTAACATTCCCGCACTGCCGATTCCACTGAACACATCCATATCCAAGTGAATCTTTTCATTCGCGCTATTAAAGTCGGTAATCAGGTCTACACCGCTATCAATTTCTGAGTTAAAGATAAAGACATCGCTACCTTCACCTCCAGTCAGAATATCTGCGCCTTCGCCACCGTTTAAGCTATCGTTATTGCTAGAGCCTAAGATGTAGTCCTCATTTGAGCCACCAGCTAAATTGACACCCTGAAACGCGGACTGGGCATTGATATCCAGATGACCATTGTATGCAATGGCATTGATATTTTGACCCACCAAGATGCTTAGCAGGCTGTCGTTTTCCCCGCCTGTGAAAGTAACACTACTGGCACTGAGTTGGGTAAGGTCTAGCGCGTTATCTCCAGCCGCGTTAATACCAACTGTTTCGAACTGAATGCTGCTGCTAATGCGTGTGCTGATGCTATCTATGTTAAGCGCCAGCGCATCTGTCTCGGTGTCTGCTTCCAAACTCAAATCAAGCACTTCGGCGGTGTAATCCTCTATGCTGATCTCTGTATTATTATCAAGCCCGCTCAGATAAAGATTGTGATCCCCACTGATATTGAATGCGCTGATGGTACTTGCGTCGAGCTGCAACTCGTTTGCTTCTGTGTTGCTGCCGGTGCTTTGAATATTGAGCGTGCCAATGCTGCCAATTGTTAATCGCGCATGCACATCGTTGACGTTGAAGGTGAGGTTATCTTCCGCTGTCCAGCCACCATTGACTGAGGCAAGGTTAATACCGCCATGGGAAAAATCTCGGGCATAGTCTGTAATATTGAAATCCACATTTTTGCCGAAGTTAACTAGCGAGATAGCTCCGCTACCTTCCTCGCCGCCGCTGATGGTCATATTCGCATGGTTATTAGTCGTGCCATTAAAACCGCCCATATTCCAGCTATGTGAGCTATCAGAGGCGCTTGTGGAATTACCAGCATTCGATGTGAGGTAGATATTCTCAATACCACTGATAACACTACTTACGGCTTGGTTGGCGACTACCCCTTCTACAGCATCTTGGCCAATATTGACATAAAGCGTGTCGTTTCCTGCACCACCTTCGATCGTATCGCTAGCTTTGGCTACCGTGGTCCCGATAATAATGGCATTCGGGTCGTTTAATGGATTGTTGTAACTAGAATCGAACCCAACACGCACCCCACTGATGACAAAAGCATCCTGCACAAGGTTAAGGTGTATTGAATCATTACCTGCACCACTATTAATGTTGTGGCTTAAGAGTTCATCATTGGAACCAATGATAGTGTTATCTGAAGCATTGCCATTCACAACAAGCTTTTGTGCAATATGAGCAATCGGGTATTCAAGCCCGACAAAACTTTCATCAAAAATAACCTGTACATCCTGACTGATGAATAGGGCAGTCAGGGCTGAGGCATCCAGATTCTCAACGTTATTAGCCATGGTGAAATTGACTTCATTAAGATAGGCATTTTCAGCTTCAGTGTCCGGATTAATAAACAGCTGTTTATTGTCCAGATAAATGGTGTCGGTGCCTTCACCTGCAGATTCCAGAATGGTAGCAGTGGTGCTGTAGACGTAATATTTGTCATCGCCGGCTCCACCTCTGAGGGTGTCGTTACCAATGCCGCCATTCAGTGTATCGTTACCCGCACCGCCGTCTAATGAGTCATTACCGCGAAAAGAGAAAGACTGCCCTTGCTCGGCAAGAAATGTCTGATTCGGGTCACCAAAGTCTCCGTATAGCGCGTCATCTCCATCCCCCCCCTCAAGCGTATCGTCCATATTGCCGCCCGAGATCGTATCGTTACCGCCTAATCCCTTGAATATCTGGTTGGTGCTAGTGTTGCCGGATTCAAGATAATTGTCCGATGCATTACCAGTAAAGGTGCCGGCTTTGCTGGTCGTCAGATTTTCCAGATTGCTGGCTAGTGTGTAGCTGGTGAGAGTTCCACCAACATCTACGGTATCGATACCACCGGTATCAATGATTTTGTCAGCCAGAGTATTAATGACATAGGTATCGTTTCCATCACCACCATTCATGATGTCATCACCTAGCCCACCATTCAGAGAATCATCACCTGACCCACCAATCAAGCTGTCGTTGCCTTCACCTCCATAGAGGTCATCATTACCTATGCCCCCAATCAGCGTATCGTTGCCACCCTGTCCATACAATTGGGTGCTGTACTCATTAGCAGTAATAACGTTATTTAGGTTGTTACCATTCAGGTAGGCTTTTGAGTACTCATCTCCATCAGGGTCGCGAGTGTCCACCCCCACCTGACTGCTCAGGTTCTCAATCGTCGCATTCAGGGCATCTTGTGTGTAAAAGTCCCGGATAACGTGATCTTGACTGCCGCCCGAGTCATCTACCATGGTGTCACCCAGATGCATGATATAAGTGTCATCCCCTGCGCCACCAACTAGCAGGTTGCCCCCAACGGATTCAAAATAGTTACCTTCGTCATCATAATATTCAGCAACATAATGACTGGAGCCACCATCCAGCGTGTCATTCCCCACACCACCACTCAAGGTATCGTCACCATCACCACCCATAATGTAGTTATTGAGTATGTTGCCAGTACCAAGGAAATTACCTGTACCTTGATAGATCAAGCGTTCGATAAAAGCAGTGCCTGAGCCGTTTAGCGTACTATCCGTGAGGTTATAGGTGTTGATGCTGGTATAGATCGTATCGTTATTGCCGGTCTTGGCTGTTTCACCAATCACCTTGTCGCCCGCGCCAACATAGTAGGTGTCGTCACCTGCGCCACCATCCAGAGTGTCTTTACCATAGCCGCCTATGAGTGTGTCGTTACCTGCGGCACCAATCAGCATGTTGGCACCACCATTGCCTTGCAGGTGGTTGTTCAGCGCATTGCCCGTGAGGTTATTGGCACCTGCAAGCATGATCCCATGCTCAATGTTATTGCCCAAAGTGTAGTTAGCAGTGCTGGTATAGACTGTGTCTGTGCCGCCATCCGCAGCTTCCACAACAACATCACCGCTGCTGATGCTGTTGAGGCCATTACCTTCGTTCACAAAGTAAACATCATTTCCTTTACCACCGGACATGCTATCAAAGCCAAAGCTTCCGTCTAATGTATCGCTACCTGCACCACCTGCAATGACATTGTTAAGCTGATTGCCGCGCAACTGCATATTGCCAGTGGTGGCACTTGCATCCAATTGCTCAAAATGCAAACCAAGGTTCCAACTGCCGCTTGAGCTACCGTTAAAATCTGCCGCCAAGATTACTTTATCTACGCTGCCTGTTTCGGCTGTTTCTGTGATTTGGTCGCTCGCGCTATGCACAACATAGGTATCACTACCTGTTCCGCCGTTCATCACTGTTCTCTGGCCGTTGTAGTTACCGCCATCCATGTAATCATTGCCCGCGCCACCCAACAAGGTATCGTAACCACCGCCACCGAGTAATGTGTCATTACCTGCATCGCCATTGAGGACGTTGCTGTTAGAGTTACCAGTAATCAGGTTGTTAAGGCTATTACCGGTGCCGCGATAGGCACTGCCGTATGTGGCTAAAGTGAGGTTTTCTACGTTGGCAGTGAGTGTAAAATTAACTTCTGAGTAAACGGTGTCAATGCCGCCTGTTGAAGCTGCATTAGTTTCAAGCACCGTATCATCAATTGAATCTACAACGTAGGTGTCGTTGCCATCGCCCCCCACCAGAGTATCTCTGCCGCCACCGCCATAAAGTACATCTGCTCCGGCCAAGCCACTCAGATACTCGTTACCGCTGTTGCCGTTAATCGTGTTGTTGCCAGCATTGCCAGTGATGCTTGTATAAGAACTATTGTTGGTCACGTTTTCGAGATTATCAGCCAGCACAAATTGGCCATTGCTACTCATGCTGTTCAGCAGCACTTCATCTGTTCCAGCATTTTTTGCTTCGACAATACTGTCTTCACCATCAAAAATATAAGTATCGTTGCCTGCACCACCAATCAGCGTGTCAACACCATCATTTCCTTCTAGCGTATCGTTGCCACTATTGCCAATCAGGCTATCCCGGCCAGCGCCTCCATAAAGGTAATCATCACCATTTCCACCATCCAGCTTGTCATCGCCACTGCCAGCATCTAGCGTGTCGTTACCATCGCCCCCTAGCAGCGTATCGTTACCGTCGTATGCCCAGAGTATGTCGTTGCCGGCCAAACCACTCAGTGAATTATTGCCGCTGTTGCCTCCAATTTGATTATCACTGGCGTTACCTGTGCCGTTGATGTTCTGGCCTCCTTCAAGATATAGCTGCTCGATATTGGCTGAGAGAACAAAGCTGGCCGTGCTGACCACAACATCGTTGCCACTAACATCCACAGCCCTGATCTGCTGGGTTTCACTGTCAAGGATGCTTTTCAGGCTCTGCTGCTCAACCACGAGATCATCGCTGGAGTCTACAAAATAGACATCATTTCCATCACCACCGATTAAGGTATCCTTGCCGCCTGCACCATCAAGAGTATCGTTGCCAGCCCCGGTTTTCAGGCTGTTTGCAAGACTGTTGCCCTCAACTTCCATATTGATCAGTCCATATGCATTGATCTCTTGATCTTCTGAGTCGTAAAAGTAAATTGGCTCTGTAAAATCACCAGCGAAGTTTTCAATGTTGTCTTCCAGCGTATATTCAAGATATTGATTGCTGTAGCCATGATTTTCATTTTTCATGACAACAGTGTCGCTACCTTGATTCGCAAGCTCGATAATCCTGCGATTTGAATTAGGCGTAACGATATAAGTATCGTTGCCTAATCCGCCGATTAAATCTCCTGGTGCATGCTCAAAATCGTAGATTGTGTCTGCATCTGCAGTGCCTATTTTGGTACGTTTAACCATGTTTTTTCTCCTGATAAATTAGCCCGTAGCGGGTATTTCATTGCTTTAAAAAGTTGGTAGTTGCATCAGTCATGTTTATGTATCGACCATTTGTCGCCCCCCTCAGTGACTACCAGTTTGGGAGATAGGTACGGAGTCTTCGCTGAGGATTAGCCAGCGCCCGTCACGCTGCTCAAATTCCATGAATTTGCGACTGATCTCCTGATCGTCTCCGCGTTGTGTGGTTTGCGTAAAAATGGCCGAAGCTTGTTGGCCTTGGGGAATTACCTTGAGATAAGCGATACTGACTTGCTGGTGGCTTGCTTTGGTCAGGCTGGCTCTTTGCTTGCGTTCCCACTGCTGGCGAGTAATGCCATCACTATTGGTAAAGCTAGA
>CAYXMC010000006.1:0-18969 GCA_964466095.1 uncultured Methylophilaceae bacterium
AAAGAAGGCTGCATAAGATGCAACAAACTGGAATCACTTGCTGCGGGATGCACTACAAGGCGCAAGGAGCGCAGGAGTCGAGACAGTACACGAAGTACGGCGAGACTCTGAGCACCCTGCAACGCAGTAATGCGCCCTAAGCATGTGATTCAGGCAAGAAAAAAGGGCTGTCGGTCAGGACAGCCCCCCGTACTAAAAGTACTCGTTACTCATTCTCGTCAAAAAAGGAGCAACAAATGCAAAGTAATATGAAGTTAAAAATGCGTCAAGCATCGCTGGCGGCATTGCTCGCTATCGCTGCTGCCTCAGGTAGCGCTCAAGCTGAAGAAGCGCTTCCGGAATACACCTTTCTGGATGCCATCAAATCCGGTAAGAATATGACCAACTTCCGTCTGCGCTATGAGCACGTAGATCAGGACAACAAGTCCGAGATGGGCAATGCCTTTACGCTGCGCAGCCTGATTGGCTGGCAGACAGCCCCTTTCCACAATTTCAGCATCGGCGCTCAGGTCATTGATGTCTCCAAATTTGAAGACAATTACAACGACCGCGCTAAGAATGTGGATCAGCCTGGCATGGGCAACTACCCGTTCATCGTTGATCCGGACAATACCGATATCAATCAGCTTTATGTGGACTGGACGGGTATCAAGAACACCAAGCTGCGCGCTGGCCGTCAATCCATCAAACTCGATAACGTGCGCTTCATCGGCAATATCGAATTCCGTCAAGTCATGCAGGTATACGATGGTGTTTCCATCGAGAACAAAAGTATTCCCGACACCGAAGTTTTCCTTGGGCACTTCGAGCGCGTCAAACAGATCAACACCAAGCTGCGTAGCGGCGACCTTGATATCGCCAACGTAAAGTACCGCATCTCGCCAAGCGAATCCCTCGTTGGCTATGGCTACTTCTCTAATATGGATGACCTCGGTTTTGGTTCTAACTGGTTCGGCATCCTCAACCCTGCCAATGCAACGGCTAACCAATCCAACCAGACTTTGGGTCTGCGTCTGGATGGCACCCGCAAGGTCAGCGATGACTGGAAAGTACTGTATGCGGCTGAATATGCAAAACAGGATGACTATGCCAGCGGTGACAAGCGTATTGACGCACACTACATGAAGCTGGGCGGCGGTGCCGCTTATGGCAACTGGTTCCTGCGTTTTGACCACGAACTGCTCTCCAGCAACGATAGCAAGTACGCATTCCAGACCCCGTTCGGCACCAACCACCTGTTTCAGGGCTGGGCCGACCTTTTCCTGACTACTCCAACCCAAGGGATCAAGGATTACTTCATCACCTTTGGCGGCAAGCCTATCGAGCCGGTACAGCTACTGGCGGAATACCACATCATCAATTCAGATGAAGACTTTGCCAAGTTTGGTGGTGGCAAGGGTGATAACTATGGTCGCGAGCTTGACCTCTCCGCAACCTGGAACGTCAACAGCAAATTCATGCTGAAGGCGGAATACGCCAACTTCAAGGAAGAAGATCAAATTGCGCTGGCCAGAGCTCGCAAGGCTGATACAGAGAAGGTCTGGCTGACAGCGATGTACACCTTCTAGGAAAAAGACAAAAGGCTTTCGGGTTACACCTGCGTCGAGCATAGAGGGGCGCAGGTGCTTTTTTACTCTGGTTTAGCGGTTTTGGCAGCACAGCCCCGCTACTGAAAACAGAGCCAGACCAGAGCAAAAAGGGTGCAGTAGCAAGCAACACAACAGAAATGGTGAACAACATGACAGGACACGTTTATTTAATCGGTGCAGGCCCCGGAGACCCAGACCTGATTACGCTCAAGGCGGCAAAAGCCCTGCAGCACGCCAATGTCGTATTAATAGACGATCTGGTCAACCGCGACATCCTGCAGCACTCGCCGCAAGCCCGCATTGTTGAGGTAGGCAAGCGCGGCGGCTGCAAGTCCACACCACAGCACTTCATCAACCGCATGATGATCGCCCTCGCCCAGCAAGGTGAATGTGTTGTGCGCCTGAAGGGTGGCGACCCATTTTTGTTTGGCCGCGGTGGCGAAGAGATGCTGGCACTGCGCGAAGCCGGCATCACCTGCGAGATCATCTCTGGTATCACCAGCGGTATCGCTGCACCGGCTAGCATCGGCATCCCGGTCACGCATCGCAGCTATACACATGGCGTGACCTTCGTTACCGGCCACACGCAGGATGACGAAAGCCCGGACTGGCAGGCATTGGCGGCCACCGGTACCACGCTTGTGATTTACATGGGCATGAAACACCTCAGCCAGATTGTCGGCGAACTGCTCGCAGCCGGCTTGAGCAAAAACACGCCAGTTGCCGCCATCCAAAACGGCACACTGGCAGAACAACGGCAAGTGGTCAGCACACTGGAAGTACTGCCACTGGCCGTTCAGCAGCAAGGGCTGGCTAGTCCGGCCATCATCGTAGTTGGGGACGTCGTACGTCTGGCAAAAAGCATGCAATCAGAACATGCCATGCCCGCGTATCAGGAAACACAGGCAGCAGTAGCTGCCTGATTGAGTGTAGGAGGAAAAGAATCATGCAGAAAATGAAACTGGTTGTAGTGGGTAACGGCATGGCAGGGATGCGCGCAGTAGAAGAACTGCTCAAGATCGCTCCGGATTTATATGACATCACGGTGTTCGGCGATGAACCTTACCCGAATTACAACCGTATCATGCTCTCGCCAGTGCTGGCCAACGAACAGACGATAGAGGACATCATCCTCAACACGCGCGAATGGTATGCGGAAAACAATATCCGCCTTTACACCAGCGCTCGCATCAACAAGATCGACCGCAAGAATCGGGTGGTCTATGCCGAAGACGGCACCAGCGCAGAATACGACCGTTTGCTGCTGGCCACCGGTTCTAAGCCATTCATGCTGCCGATTCCGGGCAAGGATTTGGAAGGTGTTCTCGGCTATCGTGACATCAAAGACACCAACGACATGATAGAAGCGGCCAAGAAGTACAAGCACGCGGTAGTCATCGGTGGCGGCCTGCTCGGCCTGGAAGCCGCCAATGGCCTGAAGATCCAGGGCATGGAAGTCACCGTGGTACACAAGAACGAGTGGCTACTGGAACGCCAGCTGGACAAGACCGCTGGCAAGATGCTGCAAAAATCTCTGGAGGCCAAAGGACTCAACTTCCTGCTGCAAAAAGACACAGAAGAGCTGATAGGCAAGGATGGTCGTGTGACTGCTGTACGCTTCAAGGATGGCCAGGAAATCCCGGCTGATTTGGTGGTGATGGCTGTCGGCATCCGTCCCAACTATGCGCTAGCAGAATCTGCCGGCATCCATTGCAACCGCGGTATCGTCGTCAACGATACCATGCAGACCTACGACCCTCGTGTTTACGCGGTGGGAGAGTGCGTTGCCCACCGCGGCATCTCTTATGGTTTGGTAGCTCCATTATTTGAAATGGCCAAGGTGTGCGCCACACATTTGGCCAACTTCGGTATCGGCCAGTACAAAGGCTCTGTCACTTCGACCAAGCTCAAGGTGACAGGCATTGATCTGTTCTCCGCAGGTGATTTCACAGGTGGTGAAGATACTGAAGAAATTCTCTTGCACGATGCAGTTGGCGGCGTTTACAAGAAGCTGGTAATTAAAGATGACAAAATCATCGGCAGCGTGCTCTATGGCGATACGACGGATGGCGCCTGGTATTTCCAGTTGCTGCGTGACCAAAAACCGATCCACGAGATTCGTGATCATCTGATGTTTGGTCAGGACAGCCTCGGCAATACCGGGCACCAGGGTCAAGACAAGGCTTCGGCCATGACAGACGAGATGGAAGTCTGTGGCTGTAACGGTGTGTGCAAGGGCACGATCGTCAAATCCATCAAGGAAAAAGGCCTGTTCACCATCGACGACGTCAAGAAACAAACCAAGGCTGGCTCCAGCTGCGGCTCTTGCGTAGGTCTGGTTGAGCAGATTCTGGCCTCGACACTGGGTGGTGGCTATGCGCCGCCTTCTACTGCCAAGGCTGTCTGCGGCTGTACTGACCACTCGCATGAAGAAGTGCGTCAACTGATACGCGACAACAAATACCTGAATATTCCTGACGCCATGAAGGGCATGAGCTGGCGCACCCCTAATGGTTGTGCGACCTGCCGCCCGGCACTCAACTATTACCTGATCTCAACCTGGCCGCACGAAGCCAAGGATGATCCACAATCACGCTTTATCAACGAGCGCGTACACGCCAACATCCAGAAAGATGGCACTTACTCTGTCATCCCACGTATGTACGGCGGCGTCACCTCTGCTGACCAGCTACGCAAGATCGCCGATGTCGCAGACAAATATGCCGTGCCTATGGTGAAAGTCACCGGCGGCCAGCGTATCGACTTGCTGGGCGTCAAGAAGGAAGACCTGGTCGGCATGTGGGCCGATCTGGACATGCCATCTGGCTACGCTTACGGCAAGAGTATCCGTACCGTGAAGACCTGCGTAGGTTCCGAGTTCTGCCGCTTCGGCACGCAAAACTCGACACAGATGGGGATCGATATCGAGAAAGCATTCGACCACATGTGGGCACCGCACAAGGTCAAGTTTGCAGTTTCTGGATGTCCGCGTAACTGTGCTGAATCCGGCATCAAGGATGTCGGCGTGATAGGCGTGGATTCAGGCTGGGAAATCTATGTTGGTGGCAACGGCGGTATCAAGACCGAGGTAGCTCAATTCCTCTGCAAGGTGAAAACTTCGGAGGAAGTGCTGGAGTATTCTGGTGCCTTTATCCAGATTTACCGCGAAGAAGCCCGTTATCTGGACCGTACCGTGCACTGGATAGAACGCGTTGGGCTGGATTATGTGAAGAAGCGCATCCTAGAAGATGCTGAAGGCCGTAAAGCCGCTTATGAGCGCCTGCTCTATGCGCTGCAAGGCTCGGTAGACCCATGGGCAGAGCGCGTGGAAAAGCGTGCCGAGCACAAAGAGTACGAAACCATCACCTTATAAAAATAACAATATTTTTCGGGAGAACAACATGCAAAAGAGCTTTTGGCAGGCAGGACACACCCCAACATTGTTTGCCGCATTTTTCTATTTCGACTTGAGTTTCATGGTCTGGGTGCTGCTTGGCCCATTGGGGGTGCAAATCGCCGGCGACCTCGGCCTCAGCCCATCACAGAAAGGGCTGATGGTGGCAACACCAGTATTGGCAGGTGCTTTCCTGCGCATCTTCATGGGCGTGCTGGTTGACCAGATCAAGCCCAAGATGGCAGGCCTCATCGGCCAGCTCATCGTGATAGCTGCCTTGCTGACAGCCTGGCTGCACGGCATAGAGAGTTTTCAACAGGCGCTAATCCTCGGTGTGTTCCTTGGCTTTGCCGGCGCAGCTTTTGCTGTGGCATTGCCGCTGGCTTCCCGCTGGTATCCACCAGAGCATCAGGGTACGGCGCTCGGTATCGCTGGAGCTGGCAACTCCGGTACCGTATTCGCTGCCTTGTTCGCACCTGGCCTGGCCGTAGCTTATGGCTGGAACAATGTCTTTGGCTTGGCCCTGATACCGCTTGGTATTGCTCTGATGGTCTATGTGCTGATGGCGAAAGACAGCCCGGATGCACCTCCTGCCAGATCCCTGAGCCAATATGTATCCATACTTAAGGATAAGGATGCCTGGTGGTTCATGTTCTTCTATAGCGTGACTTTTGGCGGGTTTGTCGGCCTGGCTTCATCACTGACCATTTACTTTAACGATCTTTACAGCCTAGGCCCGGTTGTCGCTGGCTATTGCACCGCTGCTTGCGTATTCGCTGGCTCGCTGGTGCGTCCGCTGGGTGGTTATATCGCCGACCGTATCGGTGGTATCCGTACCCTGCTTACCATGTACACCGTGGCAGCTGCCTTGCTGGCGCTGATGAGCCTGGGGCAGTCCACCATCACCAGCTCACTGTTGGTAGTAATTCCGGTCATGGCATTTCTTGGCATGGGCAATGGCGCAGTATTCCAGCTGGTACCGCAGCGCTTCCGCAAGGAAATCGGTGTGATGACCGGTCTGGTTGGCATGGCAGGTGGTGTCGGTGGTTTTTATCTGGCAGCCAGCCTCGGCTGGTTCAAGCAACATACCGGTAGCTATCAGTCTGGCCTGCTGATTTTCGCCGGTCTCGCCATTGTTGCCATCATAGGCTTAAGCAGCGTCAAAACCCGCTGGCGCACCACTTGGGGTGCGGCTACCTCGGCAAAGGTATAAGCTGCAATATTTAATGTAGCGATGTTCGCATGCCTTTAAGAATCAGTGTCGGCCAAAGCAGTCTGGCAGGTCCTCGTGAACGCAACGAGGACTATGCCGGCATCGTTACGCCCAGTCATGAGCAGCTTGCCATCAAAGGTGCACTATTAGCCGTGGCCGATGGCGTAAGCGGTAATTCCGGAGGCCGCGAGGCAGCCGAAATGACCGTGCGTACGACGCTGGCCGACTATTACGCCACACCGGACACCTGGGAAACTCATGCTTCGCTGGATAAGGTACTCACTGCGGCTAACCGTTGGGTATTGGCACAAGCAGCCCGCAACCGCGACATGGCCGGCATGGCGACTACGCTTTCGCTACTGGTGCTGAAAGGCTCCCGCTATTACCTTGCCCACGTTGGCGATACCCGCATCTACCGCCTGCGCGACAAGGTGCTGGAACAATTGACGACAGACCACGTCTGGGACAGGCCTGATATGCGCCATGTTTTGAAGCGCGCGGTTGGGCTGGACCAGCATTTGTCGGTAGATTATGCCGAAGGCCTGCTGCACGAAGGCGATGTCTTTGCCATCGTCAGTGACGGTGTGTGGGAGCCACTGGGGGAACAGGAAATCCACCGTACCATGATGCTCTATGACAACCCGCTCATCACCAGCGAACAATTGACCAGGCTGGCGCTGGACAAGGATGGGCAGGATAATGCGACCGCACTGGTCGTACGTATTGATGAGCTGGGTGAGGACACACTGACCGATGTCATGTCAGATGCCCGCAACCTGCAAGTACCGCCCAAGCTGAAGGCCGGAGACAAGCTGGATGAGTTCGAGATAATGGACACGCTCTATGAATCACGCGCTTCCATTATCTACAAGGTGCGTGCACCAAATGGCCAGCTGTTTGTGCTGAAAACACTACAACCGCTGCTGGCCAATGATGTACAGAGCTGCCAGGCACTGCTCAACGAGGAGTGGCTGGGCAAGCGCGTCATCTCGCAATATGTGCCGCAGGTGCTGCCGCTCTCCATAGAGAAACGCAAACACTTGTATTACGTGATGACTTGGCATGAAGGCGCCACCCTTCAACAGCGCATCAATCATGGCCATCATTTCACAGTCAACGGTATCAGCAAGACAGGCGCAGACCTCATGCGGGCGCTCGGTGTGCTGCACAGACTCAATATCATCCATCGCGATATCAAGCCGGCTAATGTGCATATCGGCTCAGACCAGCGCTTGCGTATCCTTGATCTGGGCGTGGCGCTAAGCACCAATACCGGTACCCCCGGTGATTTGCAGAATCCAGGCACACCCAGCTTCATGGCACCTGAGCTGTTTGACGGCAAAACAGCCAGTATCAGCAGCGACATCTACGCAGCTGGTGTCACGCTTTACCATGCGCTGACACGCAAGTATCCCTATGGCGAGATTGAGCCTTTCCAATCGCCACGCTTTGGCGAGCCGGTACCGCCAAGCCGTTATCGCCCGGAAATACCGAGCTGGCTGGAAAACATCATCCTCAAAGCCGTTGCCCGCGACCCGGCACAACGCTTTGAAACCGCAGAAGAAATGCTGCTGGCACTTGAGCATGGCGAATTGAAGCCCATCATGCTGCAACGCACACCGTTAATCGCCCGTACCAGACTGGTGAAATGGCAGTGGATCGCCATTTTTTCCATAGTCATGAACCTGTTATTAATCTATTTGTTAGTTGTGTCCTGAACCGGGACATTTTATTTCTGGAGTTTGTAATGAGTAACTGGACAAAAATCGTAGCCCTCGAAGACATCCCCAAGCTGGGCTCCCGTGTCGTGCGTACTGCCGACAAGGAGATCGCCGTGTTCCGTACCGAGGACGACCGAGTATTCGCCCTGCATAACAGCTGCCCGCACAAGGGCGGCCCATTGTCACAAGGTATCGTCTATGGCGACAAAGTCGCCTGTCCACTACATAGCTGGAAGATCAGCCTGGTGGATGGCAACGCAGAAGAACCGGATGAAGGGCATACTGCATGTTTCTCTGTGAAAGTTGAAGAAGGCACTGTTTATCTGGAGCTGTAAGTGAATCATCAGAAACAAACCCTTTCAGATTTGCAAGCAGCGCAAGGCGGCAAGGATGTGCCTGCGCAGACATTACAAATAGTGCGGCAAGCTGGTACAGACGCAGCCAACACGGCGATCATGTCAAATATGAAAGAGACTAAATCTACCTGCTGTTACTGCGGCGTTGGCTGCGGCGTCTTGATCCAAACCGAGAACGGCAAGATCACCGGCGTGCGTGGAGATCCTGAGCACCCGGCCAATTTTGGCCGTCTTTGCACCAAGGGCTCTACTCTGCACCTGACAGCCAAGCTGGATGCGCGCGCGCTTTATCCGGAAATACGCACCGCCCGCGGCCAAGAGCGTCGGCAATCCAGCTGGGATGAGTCGCTGGATTACGTGGCTGACCGGTTTGCCTCCATCATTAAAGAACATGGACCAGACAGCGTTGGCTTCTATATCTCCGGCCAGTTGCTGACCGAGGATTACTACGTCTTTAACAAGCTAGCCAAGGGTTTGATCGGCACCAACAATGTCGATACCAATTCACGGCTCTGCATGTCTTCCGCCGTCAGTGGCTATAAAGCCACCCTAGGTTCCGATGCCCCGCCAGCTTGTTACGAAGATATCGACCACACGAACTGCCTGTTCATCGCAGGCTCCAACACGGCATTTGCACACCCCATCATCTTCCGCCGTATCGAAGACGCAAAGGCCAAGAACCCGGATATGAAGATTGTTGTGGTCGACCCGCGCCGTACCGATACCGCCCAGTTTGCAGACCTGCACCTGCCCATACTGCCGGGCACTGATGTTGCATTGTTCAATGGCATGCTGCATGTGATGTTGTGGGAAGGCCTGCTCGACATGGCCTATATCCGCAACCACACAGAAGGCTTTGAAGCACTCAAAGAAACCGTGCGTGAGTACACGCCAAAGATGGTCTCTGACATTTGCGGCATCAAGGAAAGCGACATCATTCAGGCAGCCAAATGGTTTGGGAGCGGCCCTTCACTCTCCATGTACTGCATGGGTTTGAACCAATCCATCCACGGTACCGACAAGAACGGCGCCCTCATCAACCTGCATCTGGCTACCGGCCAGATAGGCAGGCCAGGTGCAGGCCCGTTTTCGCTAACCGGGCAACCCAACGCCATGGGCGGCCGCGAAGTAGGCGGCATGGCCAACCTGCTTTCTGCCCACCGCGACCTTGCCAATCCTGAGCACCGCGAAGAAGTCGCGCGTTTCTGGGGAGTGAACGACGTACCGGGGACACCGGGCAAAACTGCAGTCGAGATGTTCGATGCTGTACGGAATGGCGAGATCAAAGCACTTTGGATCGCCTGTACCAACCCTGCGCATTCCATGCCCGACCTCAACAATGTTCTGGATGCCCTGAACAAGGCAGAACTGGTGGTATTGCAAGATGCTTTTAATAACACCGATACCAACCAGTTTGCTGACGTTTTGCTACCAGCCACAACCTGGGGCGAAAAAGAAGGCACAGTCACCAATTCCGAGCGCCGCATTACCCATATCACCCCCAGCGTCACGGCAGCGGGGGAGGCGCGCCCAGACTGGGAAATTGCCACCGACTTTGCGCAACGCCTGCTTAAACGCCTACAAACCAGCAGCAGCAAGCCCTTGTTCGATTACTCAAGTGCAGAGAGCGTATTCAATGAACATCGCGAATCCACGCGTGGTCGTGACCTTGATATCACTGGCTTGAGCTATACCCTGCTGGATATACAAGGGCCTCAGCAGTGGCCATTTATAGAAGGGGTGAGTGCTGGCTTACAGCGCCTTTACAGCGATGGTGTGTTCCAAAAAGAAGGCGGCAAAGCACACTTTCTGAATACCAGTTACAAAGCCACCGCGGACAAGACCAATGCCCGCTACCCGCTGCACCTGCTGACGGGCCGCCTGCGTGACCAGTGGCACGGCATGAGCCGTACCGGCACCGTCGCCCAGCTTTATAACCACGTGGAAGAACCTGTCATTTCCATGCATGCCGATGATATGCAACGCCGATCCATCAAGCATGGCGATCTGGTCAAAGTCAGCAATGCGCGGGGTAGCCTGATCCTGCGTGCACAAAAATCTGAAGAAGTTCAGGCAGCGCAGACCTTCATCCCCATGCACTGGGGCAGCCAGTTTATGCACGGCCTTGGCGTCAATGCCCTGATGCCGCCGGCTTTTGACAAGATATCAAAACAGCCCGAGCTCAAACATACTGCAGTAAAAATCGAGAAAGTCGAGCTACCCTGGCAAATGACCGTGATGCGCGAATGTGGAGATCTGCAGCTGATCACAGAAATCCGTAAACTGTTGCCAGCATTCGATTATGCAAGCTGCGGGCTTTATGGTCGCGAGAGTGGCATGGTTATTCTACGTGCGGCACATGCGGCAGCACCGGATGCAAGTATCATCGACAAGCTGGACGAACTAATGGGCATGACTGAAGGCGCCCCCATGCTCAAGTACGACGACCACAAACGCGGTATCAGCAAACGGATTTTGGTAGAAAACGGCATGGTCACAGGCGTGCGCCTAACCGGGGAAACACTCGCAGCAGACTGGTTGCGTCAGGTCATGACGCAGAGCCAATTCACGGATGAGTTACGCCGCTGGGCACTGGCCCCGCTGAGCGCACCGCCTACCGGACAAAAGAGCCGTGGCAAAATCATATGCAGCTGCAAGGATGTAGCCGAGAACGAAATCATTGAAAACATCCAGATTGGTGCTGATTTCATCACTCTGCAAAACAAGCTGAAATGCGGCACGGTCTGCGGTTCCTGCGTGCCAGAGATACGTCGCTTGGTTAAAGAAACACCTGTCGGATCGAAATACCTCTAAAATGTGATTTTAAGCATGGTTTTTGCCTGTGACATACGACAAGACAATCATATTGAAGGAATACTGCATGAAATTTGCTGCATTTGGGATCATCGCTCTATTACTGGCACCACAAGTTTTTGCTGCGGATGAACCTCAAGCTATCAAAGCAACCACGGCAAGTGGTGACACAGTGATACTGCATCCTAATGGCCGTTGGGAATTCGTAGACACCCAAAAGGCAGCAGAAGCGCAGGAAATCGCCAAGCAGTTCCCTGAAAATCAAGGCTGCCCAGCAGGCACACAAGGTGGGTTTCTCGGTTTTGGTCGCTGCATCCCGATTGGTGACAAGGATTTCAATCGTGGTTCTATGAGCGGCAAGGGTCGCTAGTGCCGATGCAGGCGGAAATTCGGACATTTGATCCGAAAACTGAGTTCTTTACTTCGGAGCAGTGCTACATCATGGAACTGCTCAACTCCTCCGACGACCCTGCAGTCTCCATCGCACGGGCTAGGCTACTACCGGGAGTTACGACGCGCTGGCATCGCGTGATTGATACTATAGAACGCTATGTCATTCAGCAAGGCAGCGGATTAGTTGAGGTCGCTGATTTGCCTGCACAGGCAGTCGCCGCTGGAGATGTGGTAGTGATTCCTGCTTCATGTCGCCAACGCATCAAGAATACCGGTCAGAATGACCTGATATTTCTGGCAATCTGCACTCCACGATTTCAGCAATCGGCCTACGAAGACCTAGAGTAATCTAGGCTTACAACAAGCCCTTTTCTGCAAAAGACAAAGTGTCATTCCCAGCCACAATAAAGTGGTCCAGCACACGCACATCCACCAGCGCTAGCGCCTGTTTCAGTTCCCTAGTCAGCATTTCATCAGAGCGACTTTGCTCTGCCACACCAGAAGGATGGTTATGTGCCAGAATCACCGAAGCTGCATTGTGATGCAAAGCGCGCTTCACGATTTCGCGGGGATAGACACTGGTTTGCGTCAAGGTGCCACTGAATAAAGTCTCCTGTGCCAGCACCCGGTTCTGCGCATCGAGAAACAACACAATGAACACTTCCTTGGTCAGGCTACCGAGCTTGAGACACAGATAATCACGCACCTGCTGCGGGGAGCTCAGCACATCGCGCACACGCATCTCTTCTGCCAGCGCTCGACGACTCATCTCAAAAATAGCCTGTAGCTGGCAATATTTGCTCTCACCCATGCCATGTATGGCGCTGATATCGGCAAGACTGGCAGAGAATATGCCATTCAGGCTACCAAAGCTTTTCAGCAGGTCACGGGCTAGATCTACTGCACTTTTGCCAGCCACCCCGACTCGCAGGAAAATTGCCAACAGCTCAGCATCTGACAAAACAGCGGCTCCACTAGCCAGCAGTTTCTCTCTCGGGCGTTCGCCTTCAGGCCAGTCTGTAATCGCCACGCCGCACCCTTTCATATAGAATTGAAAATGTTCAAGAATTTACACATTATGGCGCAAAAACCAATCAAAAAACTTGTGCTCGGTATCACTGGGGGCATTGCAGCATACAAGTCTGCTGAACTTGTCCGCTTGCTGGTCAAGCAAGGCATAGAAGTACAAGTTGTCATGACCGATGCTGCTTGTCAGTTCATCACCCCGCTTACCATGCAGGCTTTATCCGGCAATCCGGTGTTTACCAGCATGTGGGATGGGAGTATTGCGAATGGGATGCCGCATATTGATTTATCCCGCGAGGCTGACGCCATTCTGATAGCGCCTGCCAGCGCGAACTTCATTGCCAAACTGGTACAAGGCAAAGCTGACGATCTGCTATCGACCCTGTGCCTAGCGAGAGATTGCTCACTATTTGTTGCACCAGCAATGAACCGACAAATGTGGGAAAACCCGGCAACACAGCGCAATATTGCGCAATTGCTAAAAGACGGCGTTGAGGTGCTAGGCCCGGATAGTGGAGAACAAGCTTGCGGTGAAATCGGCCTGGGCCGGATGCTGGAGCCGGAAACATTGTTATCAGGCCTGCTTGCACTGACTTCTTCACAGATTTTCAATGGCAAGCGCATCATGATTACAGCAGGTCCAACCGTAGAAGCCATAGACCCGGTGCGTGCAATCACTAACTTCAGCTCCGGAAAAATGGGCTACAGCATCGCTGAAGCTGCGATTGGTCTGGGAGCAGAAGTCACGCTAGTCAGTGGCCCGGTGGCCCTCATTGCGCCTCAAGGCAGTCATCTAATCAAGGTTACCAGCGCAGAAGAAATGCTGGCAGCAGTTATGCAAAGCATTCAGGACCAGGATATTTTCATCGCAGTTGCTGCGGTCGCAGACTATCGACCTGCCACTCCGAGCGCTCAGAAAATCAAGAAGAGTGATGCGTCACTCAGCATAGAGCTCATACCAAATAAAGACATCCTGGCAAAGGTTGCATCACTGGAAAATCCCCCATTCTGTGTTGGTTTTGCTGCGGAAAGTGAGAACCTGCTCGAATATGCTGCAAAAAAACGTGTTCAGAAAAAATTGCCGTTAATCGCTGCAAATATCGCCAGCTCAGCCTTGGGCAAGGATACTAACCAACTGACCCTGATAGACGACTCAGGAATTCACCCCTTGGGCGAAAGTGACAAATTGACGCTCGCACATGCACTACTGCAACATGTAGCGAAGATGATGAACCTAAAATCCGACAAATGAGAATGATATGAGCCTGAAAGTAGACCTGAAAATTCTTGATGAGCGCCTGCATCACATGATGCCCACTTATGCCACCACTGGCTCTGCAGGTCTGGATTTGCGTGCTTGTATCGAGCACGTGAAAACCATCAACCCTGGCGAAACTGATCTGATTCCAACCGGCATGGCCATCCATCTTGCCGACCCTGGCTATGCCGCCATGATATTGCCTCGCTCAGGCCTTGGGCATAAACATGGCATCGTATTAGGCAATCTGGTGGGGCTGATTGATTCAGATTATCAGGGCCAATTACTGGTCTCCTGCTGGAATCGAGGCAAAGAACCTTTCCTGCTCAACCCTATGGAACGCATTGCTCAACTAGTCATCGTACCGGTAATACAGGCAAGCTTTAATCTGGTCTCTGATTTTGATGCCAGCGCACGTGGCGAGGGCGGCTTCGGCAGCACAGGAAAACATTAAAAAAACCGTAATTTAACTTGAAACGACTTTCTATTTCATGGTATAAATGCGGTCTTTCGAATTTTGGAGTCTGCCATGGCACGCGTATGTCAGGTAACCGGCAAAAAGCCGATGGTTGGGAATAACGTTTCCCACGCAAACAACAAAACTAAACGTCGTTTTCTGCCTAACCTGCAGAACCGCAAGTTCTGGGTTGAAAGCGAAAACCGCTGGGTAAGCATGCGTATTACCAACGCAGCTCTGCGCACTATCGACAAGAATGGTATTGATGCTGTTCTGGCTGATCTGCGCGCTAACGGCGAAAAGATCTAAGGAATCATCATGCGTGAAAAAATTAAATTAGAGTCTAGCGCTGGTACCGGTCATTTCTATACCACCACCAAGAATAAGCGCACCATGCCAGAGAAAATGGAGATCAAGAAGTTTGACCCAGTTGCTCGCAAGCATGTGATGTACAAGGAAACCAAGCTCAAGTAATTGAGTTGAATCTATAAAAAAGCCCGCTATTGCGGGCTTTTTTATTGCCTTCATTTTTGAGCTCTAGGCCATTTTATAAGCGCGCAAGCGGCAAGAGAACTCCTGCAACGCCTGTATGCCACTTTGCTCCGCACGATGACACCAGTCCTCAAGATCTTTGATCAATTGCTCTTGGCTCGCAGTAGAGCGTGCCCATACGCTTGCCAATTCTTGCTTGAGCTCGTATATAGTCTGCAAACGGCTGCTATGCTGCAACGCATTAGCCAATGCCTGACGTTCACTGTCCTTGAGATTAGTGGCATCAAGATGCAGCCAGTGACGGATACGTTCCATAGTCACTTTCTCATGGCCATGCCCGATGTGAGCCACGTGCAGCTTGCTCAACTCTTCCTTGTATGCACGTGTCAGTAAGCGGGCATAACGGCTCATAACTTCAAACCGGTGAGTAATGACTGCCTGCAGGGTATCAAGGTCACATTTAGTTTTTGCCCAGTCAAATCTGACTTGTGGCGCTATCTTCTTTACTTTGGCCAACTTGATTAGCTGCAGGCTACGGATATACAGCCAACCAATATCAAACTCGTACCAGCGACTGGATAATTTGGCAGAGCTGGCATACGCATGATGGTTGTTATGCAATTCCTCGCCACCAATCAATATGCCCCAAGGCAGGATATTGGTACTGGCATCTGCCGCAGCAAAATTACGGTATCCCCAGTAATGACCTACCCCATTGATAATACCGGCGGCATTCACGGGTATCCACATCATTTGTACTGCCCAGATAGTCAAACCAGCAGGGCCAAATAAACAGAGGTTAATCAATAGCATCAAGCCTATGCCGTAGTTGTTGTGTTTGGAATAAAGATGTTTTTCAAGCCAGTCGTCAGGTGTGCCACTGCCGAATTTATGTAGAGTTTCCTGATTTTTGGCTTCGGCCTGATAAAGCTCAGCACCTTGACGCAAAACCTTGGACAGACCTAGGATTTGCGGGCTATGCGGGTCTTCTTCGGTCTCGCATCTTGCATGATGCTTACGATGAATTGCTGCCCACTCCTTGGTAACTATGCCAGTGGTCAGCCACAACCAAAAACGAAAAAAATGGCTTATAACTGGATGCAGATCAAGAGCGCGGTGTGCCTGACAACGATGCAGGAAGATAGTCACAGCAGCAATTGTAATATGGGTCAAGGCCAGCGTAACCAGCACATAACCCCACCAGGGTAAATCAAACAGCCAGAAATTCATGGTCAGCTTTCCTTGTTAAATGCACGCTTATAATACCTTGGCAATACGCATGGGCAAATACTGAATACACCCAGTTTCAGGCCTCTGTTTTACCCAGAATGCGCACCTCGCGTTGCGGGTATGGAATCGAGATGTTATGTTTTTGAAATGCACGCCAGATATCCAGATAAATAGCCGATTGCAGTCCAGCCGATCCTTCTTCTGGATCAGGTATCCATATGGTCAGCATCAGATCAATCCCACTTTCACCGAAACCCTTGATATGAACATCCGGTGCAGGATTTTGCAAAATCCGCGACTGCTTGCTTGCTGCTTCTCGCACTAAATCCATGGCCTTTTCAAGCGGACTCTCATAACTCACTTGTATTGGCATCTGGACCCGCGCTTTATGCTCAGTGAAGGAATGATTAATGACCGGATTTGAAATCAGAGTTTCATTAGGGATAACGACTTCAGTACCATCCAGTTTTTTTAATACCAGATAACGGGCGCGCAAATCGCTCACTACACCGTAATGATTATCCACGGTAATCACATCACCCATATGCATGGAATCATCCAGCAATATGATGAAACCGCTCACAAAATTACTGGCGATTTTCTGCAAGCCAAAACCCAAGCCCACACCCAAAGCACCGCCAAATACTGACAGCAGCGTAATATCCAGACCAATCGCCGAAAAAGCGATCAGTACTGAAACCAGAGTCAGAAAAATGCGCACAACCTTACCTAGCACCACACGCATGTTCATGTTCAGATGCTCGGTCCGCATGAGCCTGTTTTCAATCATGCGGCTAACCCACAGCGCAACGATAATAGTGACCAGCATGGTCAATATTGCTTGGATTATGATCAGTAGGCTGACGGTATGCTTACCGATATTGAAGCTGATCTCATCCAGCGCAGTCAGCAACTCAGGCAAGAACCCACTCAGATGCAAAGCCATCATCACCCAGATCGTGCTGGCAATAGCACTTTCAGTCTTATGCACCCAGCCACTGGGGACAAAAATGTATCTTAAGGTATAAACAATCAGTCGTATCGCTGCCATAGCCAGCAAGAGGGTGGTTGCAAGCTTGAGCATGCTGATATGGTGCCAGTGCCGAAGTATCAACTGGGCAAAAGATACGAGTAGCAGAGAGCTTAAGGGGAACAGTACACGATTGATACCTTCAATCGCCACCTTCCACTCCACAGGGGCCTGCCGCATCACATATGCACGCAATAGGCCATTAATTGACCATGCAATCAGCAAGCTACCGAGTATTGCAGCAAGCTGCCAGAGAAAAGCCGGTGTTTTGAAATCGGCGATAATTTCTTGCCAGATCAATTGCATTTCACCGTTCATAGCAAGAATATGGTTGCCAAACCTAGGAAAATGAAAAACCCGCCACTATCTGTCATGGCAGTAATAAGTACACTTGACCCTACAGCAGGATCACGGCCTGATTTATTCATGACCAAAGGAATCATAACGCCCATGACAGCAGCTAATAACAGGTTAAGTGTCATCGCAGCCATCATGACCAGTCCCAGTGCGATATTGTGGTAGAGTCCATAAGCCACCACGCCTAGCACCCCCCCCCACAGTAAGCCATTCAACAAGCTAACGCCCAGTTCTTTCATAAGCAGTGACTTCATATTATGTGATGCAATTTGGCCTAGCGCCAAACCGCGTACTATCATGGTAATCGTCTGATTACCAGAATTACCACCTATACCTGCTACGATAGGCATCAGGGCAGCCAAAGCCACAACTTTCTCAATGGAGCCTTCGAACATGCCGATAACTCGGGATGCTATGAGTGCTGTTACCAAATTGACCGCCAACCACGTCCAGCGATTTTGTACTGACTTCCAGACTGAAGAAAACAAATCTTCTTCTTCACGCAAACCAGCCATGGATAACATTTCGCTCTCAGCTTCGTCTCGAATATAGTCCATCACTGTATCCACGGTAAGACGTCCAACCAGCTTGTTGTTCTCGTCCACCACAGGTGCAGTCACCAAGTCATAACGCTCAAATGCTTTGGCAGCCTCATCGGCCAGATCTTCCGGGTGAAACACGACCGGATCATCAGCCATGACGTCTGAAACACCTGAGTCCAGATCACTGACCACCAGTTTTTTCAATGGCAAAACACCACGCAGGATGTCATGGCGGTCAACTACAAACAACTTATCGGTATGATCCGGCAATGAACTGATACGGCGAAGATAGCGCAAGGCTACTTCCAGCGTTATATCTTCACGTATGGTGACAATATCAAAATCCATCAGTGCGCCAACCGCATCGTCCGGGTATGCTAGCGCTGATTGCAGACGTTCACGGTTCTGTATGTCCAGACTTTCCAGCAGGTCCTGCAAAACATCTTTTGGCAGGTCTGGCGCCAGATCAGCCAGTTCGTCAGTGTCTAGCTGCTCGGCTGCCGCCAAGAGCTCATCACTGTCCATGTCAGCAATAAGTGTCTGCCGCACAGCATCAGACACTTCCAGCAGAATCTCACCGTCGCGCTCTGCTTTAACCAACTCCCATACATCTAAACGTTGTTCTAAGGGCAAAGCCTCAAGGATATAGGCGACATCGGCGGGGTGTAAGGAGTCTAGTTTCTTTTGCAGCTCGGCCAGATTTTGCTTGTGTACCAAGGTTTCAACCAGATGGTGCTTAGGCATATCCTGTTTATGTACCAGCTCCTCGACAAGCTTGTGCTTGTTCAACAGGGTAATTACCTGCTGCAGGCTTTCCGCCAAGCTTTCTTTGGATTCTGGGATATCTGCCATATGGTTAGCCGTAGCTCGTGTAAAAATCCGGATTAAAAATGTCAGCTACTAGAGTTTGACGGTTCATTCATTCGTTCGCTATAGAAACTGTTGATTGCGGATGAATCACGAACTTTATTATTATGGTGCTTTTTTGTTTCAGGGAAAACTCCAAATTTGAAGGTATTAGTCTTATTGTAGGAATATTTCACCAAGAAACTCTTATGACAAATCTTGTTATCTACGGCACATCAGCTTGCCACCTA